>CAKQED010000025.1:0-32587 GCA_934229835.1 uncultured Oribacterium sp.
GCTGCAAAGCATTCAGGTGATAGTTACTAATAGGTCGAGGGCTTATCCAATGTGCGCAAGACGAGTGAAGCGTGAAGTTTTACTTCCACATTCACGAGTATGCGGCATCTACGACAGTAGATGTGCTGGTAGGTTTGATGTTTTATCTATAGAATAATATATGAACGGTATATAGTTTTCAAGGCACGATATATATAATTTGTTCCCTTCGCGGGGCAGCTATTCCTCCATAGCTCAGTCGGTAGAGCACGCGGCTGTTAACCGCGGTGTCGTTGGTTCGAGTCCGACTGGGGGAGTTGTGCCGGTATAGCTCAGTTGGTAGAGCAACTGATTTGTAATCAGTAGGTCTTCGGTTCGAGTCCGAATCCCGGCTTTCAGCCTTAGCTTTCAGAGCTAAGGCTTTTTTAAACTGATGAATATCGATTCCTCGATATTTATATAAGATGGAACTGTAGCTCAGCTGGTTAGAGCAGTCGGCTCATAACCGATCGGTCCCGGGTTCGAGTCCCCGCAGTTCCACGCTTCAGGCCCCAGTGATGGGGCCTTTTTTAATTCTTCTAATTAGTAGCAGATCAGCTAATTATGAATTATCTATGAATTGTTAGCAGTGCAGCTTGTAGAGTGCTAGCATCGGTGCTATACTTCTTTTCGTTGTGAATAAAATGAATCATCTGTATCCGCCTTCAAGGGACAGCATGCGTCTGTTCAGTACGAAGAATGACGATACGAGATGAAATCTACATAGTATAAGAGGTAAATGTTATGGCACAGAAGGGTACACTTTCGATCAATTCTGAAAACATATTCCCGATCATCAAGAAGTGGATGTATTCCGATCAGGATATCTTCGTCCGTGAGGAGATCTCCAACGCATGTGATGCGATCACGAAGCTGGAGAAGCTGAGCCTCATCGGCGAGTGGACGAAGCCTGCAGACTATAAGGGCAGAGTCGATGTGATCGTCGATTCCGAGCATAAGACCGTGACCTTCCAGGATAACGGTATCGGTATGACCGCAGAGGAGGTCGAGAAGTATATCAATCAGATCGCCTTCTCCGGTGCGACGGACTTCATCAACAAGTATAAGGATAAGGCCAACGATGATCAGATCATCGGACACTTCGGCCTCGGCTTCTACAGTGTCTTCATGGTCGCAGATCAGGTCGACATCGACACCCTGTCCTATAAGCAGGATGCGACGCCGATTCACTGGACCTGCAACGGCGGTACAGAGTATGAGATGACCGACGGCGACAAGAAGACCATCGGTACCACCATCACCCTCCACCTGAACGACGATTGTCTCAAGTACGATAACGAGTGGGAGATGCGTGAGATCATCGAGAAGTACTGCTCCTTCATGCCGGTCGAGGTCTATATCACGAAGCTTCCGAAGGACACCGAGACGATCCAGGCGGATCAGAAGAAGGACGGTGATGTCGTCGTAGAGGAGATCCCTGAGAAGGTCGAGAAGGATGCCGATGGCAAGGAGACGAAGACACCGGCGAAGCTGAAGATCGAGAAGCGTCCGCAGCTCCTAAACGATACGCATCCGCTCTGGGGAAAGACACCATCCGAGTGCACGAAGGAAGAGTATATCGACTTCTATCATAAGGTATTCCGCGACTATAAGGAGCCGCTGTTCTGGATCCATCTGAACATGGACTACCCGTACAACTTGAAGGGCATCCTCTACTTCCCGAAGATCAACATGGAGTATGAGTCTGCCGAGGGTACCATCAAGCTCTATAACAACCAGGTCTTCGTCGCAGACAACATCAAGGAAGTCATCCCGGAGTATCTGATGCTCCTGAAGGGCGTCATCGACTGTCCGGATCTGCCGCTGAACGTATCGAGATCCCAGCTCCAGAACGACGGCTTCGTAAAGAAGATTCAGGATTACATCACAAAGAAGGTCGCCGATAAGCTGTCCGGCCTCTGCAAGACCGATCGTGAGAACTATGAGAAGTACTGGGACGATATCGCACCATTCATCAAGTACGGCTGTCTCCGCGATGATAAATTCTGTAAGAAGATGACCGATTACATCCTCTTCAAGGACATCAACGGTAAGTTCCTCGCCCTGCCGGAGTGCCTCGAGGTCGAGAAGAGTGACGTCGACGAAGCCACAGAAAAGGCCGGTGCTGAGAACAGCGCAGCGGACGAGACGGCGGCTTCCACGGAAGATACAGCGAAGACCGCGGAGAACAGTGACAAGCCTGAAAAATACAAGGTCATCTACTATGTTACCGACCCTGTTCAGCAGAGTCAGTACATCGCGATGTTTAAGAATGCAGGTAAGGATGCCGTCATCCTGCCGGAGCGGATCGACCAGCCGTTCATCTCTGAGCTCGAGGCGAAGAACCAGGGCGTTCACTTCCGCAGAATCGATGCGGATCTCAGTGAGGAGTTCAAGGCAGAGGTAAGTGCGGATGAGCAGAAGACCCTCGACGAGCAGCAGAAGGATCTGGAAACCGAGATCCGTGCCGCAGCGAAGAAGGATAAGCTGACGGTAAAGCTTCAGAAGCTGACACAGTCCTCCATCGCGGCGATGCTTTCCATCTCCGAGGAGAGCCGTCGTATGAATGACATGATGAAGATGTATGCGATGAGTGGTATGCCGATGAGCGATATGCCGGTCGATGAGACACTGATTCTCAATACCGAACATCCGCTGGTACAGTATCTGATCGAGCATCGTACGGATGAAGCAGCGAAGGAGACCGTCGACATGATCTCCGAGCAGCTCTACGATCTTGCGAAGCTGCAGCAGTCCCCGCTGAGTGCAGACGAGATGACAAAGTTCATAAGCCGTTCAAACGAAATCCTTCTTAAAATGGCAAAGTGACAGCTTGACGGAGCAGACGGCATCTAATATAATTTTGTTGTCGTTGTTCACAAGTTTCTCGGGCGAAAGGATTTGGGGATGAAGCACATGGCTGGAAACAGACATACGAATCACCTTTTAGCGATGTGTGCACTCGGATTCTCAGGACAGGCCGGATTTATCGGGCTTAGTGTAAGCTGTGAAATTAATAACGACATCTATTCGAATACCGTAAAATAATAGAAGGGGGAACAGCCTGCGCTGTTCCCTCTTTTTGTTGTTGATTACAGGCTCACGCTTCTGGCATGAGTTCTCTGTGATGCCCTCCGGGCGGACGTATTCAGAGTGATATCGGAAGCGGTGCTTCCACGGATCAGGAAAGGAGTTTGCATGAAAAAAGTTGCAATCATCATGGGAAGTGATTCAGATCTTCCAGTAGTTGAAAAAGGCATCAGTGTCCTGAAGGAGTACGGAGTACCTGTTGAAGTTCATGTATACAGTGCCCACAGAACACCGGAGGAGGCTGCACAGTTCTCGAAATCCGCACGTGAAAACGGCTTCGGTGTCATCATCGCCGCTGCCGGCATGGCTGCGCACCTCGCAGGTGCCATCGCAGCGAATACCACACTTCCGGTGATCGGTATCCCATGTTCATCGAAAGTACTCGAGGGCATGGATGCACTTCTTTCCACGGTCATGATGCCACCTGGAATTCCGGTTGCCACGGTCGGCGTCAATACCGCAAAGAACGCAGCACTGCTCGCCATCGAGATGCTGGCGATCGAAGATGCCGCACTCGCACAGAAGCTTCAGGATGAGCGTGATAAGAATCATCAGACGATCCTGGAGAAGAATGCCGCCGTCGAGGCGCAGTTTAACAGCTGAGCTGCTGATCTGTGAATGTAACTGTCTACCAGCAAATATACATATCATGAGGGGAATCTATGGGAAAAATTAATGACGAGTGTGGCGTATTTGGCATGTACTCGAAGACAACCAAGCCACTTGCAAGACTGACCTACTATGGGCTGTTTGCGTTACAGCACCGTGGCCAGGAATCGGCCGGTATCGTCGTAAACGACGAGGGTGTCTTCCGTTTCTATCGTGAGCTCGGTCTCGTCAGCGAGGCGATGACAAAGGATCAGCTCGACCGTCTGGGCGACGGACAGATGTCCTGCGGTCACGTGCGTTACTCCACCTCCGGCATCACAAACCGTATCAATGCGCAGCCGATCGTCGTAAATCATGTGAAGGGCCGTATGGCACTCTGTCATAACGGAAATCTGGTCAATTCCACAGAGCTTCGCCGTAACCTCGAGCTGGAGGGCTGTATCTTCCAGTCCACCACGGATACCGAGGCGATCTCGTATGTCATCACGCGTGAGCGTCTGAAGACGAAGTCGATCGAAGAGGCGGTGACCAATTCTGTAGAGAAGCTGCACGGTGCCTTCTCTCTGGTCATCATGTCGCCGTCGAAGCTGATCGCCGTACGTGATCCGCATGGCTTCCGTCCGCTCTGCTATGGTGAAACCGAGGACGGTTCCGTCGTATTTGCCAGTGAGTCCTGTGCACTCGATGCAGTCGGTGCGAAGCTGGTGCGTGACCTCGAGCCGGGTGAGATCATGGTCATGGACCAGAATGGTCTCCGCTCCATCAAGGATCACTGCAAGACGGTGAAGCCGTCTACCTGCGTTTTCGAGTATATCTATTTCGCACGTCCAGATTCCATCATCGATGGTGCATCTGTACACGATGCCAGAATGCGTGCCGGTGAGTTCCTCGCAGAGGAGCATCCGGTCGATGCAGACGTCGTGATCGGCGTTCCTGACTCCGGCCTCGATGCCGCGGTCGGCTACAGCCGGAAGTCCGGTATCCCGTATGGTATCGGTCTCATCAAGAACAAGTACATCGGACGAACCTTCATCGCACCAGGACAGACGGAGCGTGAGAATCTCGTCAAGATCAAGCTGAACACGATCCGCTCCGAAATCGAGGGCAAGCGTGTCGTCCTGATCGATGACTCTATCGTACGTGGAACCACCAGCGCACGTCTCGTCAAGCTCGTGCGGGAGGCCGGCGCGAAGGAAATCCACATGCGTATATCCGCACCGCCATTCCTGTACCCATGCTACTATGGAACCGATATCGACAGTCAGGACAATCTGATCGCCTGCCACCATACCGTCGATGAGATTGCGAAGATCATCGGGGTTGATTCGCTCGGATACCTCAGTGTAGAGAATGTGCTCCGTATCGCGAAGAATGACCCAAATGCAGGCTACTGTGCCGCGTGCTTCAATGGTCAGTATTCAACGGAGCTGCCAAGCGTCAGCGAGAAGAATCGTTTCGAAGAGAAGATTCCAAAGGCCTGGAGAGATGCACACACGGATGACCCGAACAAGAAGTGGAATCCGAACAGCGAGGCCAATACATAAGCCACGTAAGGTATAGAAGGGACGCATGGAATAAACGTATCCACACGAAATGTCCATATAAGCTATCCGAATGAAATAACATCATGACATTTCACGATAAAATGTCATTCGAAGTATCATGACGATCAAACGATAAAGGAGTTTAGATATGAATACAAAGAGCTACAGTGAGGCATACAAGGAGGCAGGTGTTGATATCACGGCCGGCTACAAGTCCGTAGAGCTGATGAAGCAGTACGTTGCGCGAACCATGACCGAGGGTGTCGCATCCGGTCTCGGCGGCTTCGGCGGTCTGTTCGAGCTTCCGGAGGGCTACAAGCACCCGATTCTCGTGTCCGGTACCGACGGTGTCGGCACGAAGCTGAAGATCTCCTTCCTGATGGAGAAGTATGACACCGTCGGCATCGACTGCGTTGCGATGTGTGTAAACGATGTCATCTGCTGTGGTGCGAAGCCACTGTTCTTCCTCGATTACATCGCCTGCGGCAAGAACGTGCCGGAGAAGATCGCCGACATCGTAAAGGGTGTAGCCGAGGGTTGCGTGCAGAGTGACAGTGCGCTGATCGGTGGTGAGACGGCAGAGATGCCGGGCTTCTATCCGGAGGATGAGTTCGATCTCGCCGGTTTCTCTGTCGGCATCGTCGATAAGGAGAAGGTCATCGACAACAACTCCATGAAGGCAGGTGATGTCGTGATCGCACTTCCAAGCTCCGGTGTGCACTCCAACGGTTTCTCACTGGTACGTAAGGTCTTCGACATCGACCATATCACGAAGGAGGAGCTTCGTAAGCCGCTCGAGGAGCTCGGTGGTCAGTCCCTCGGTGAGACCCTGCTGACACCGACCGTAATCTATGTAAAACCGGTTCTTAAGCTGCTCGAGAAGGTGACCGTGAAGGCGATCAGCCACATCACCGGCGGTGGTTTCTATGAGAATATCCCGAGATCCATCCCGGATGGACTCGGCGCAAAGATCCGCATGGATGACGTGCGCGTCCTTCCGATTTTCAAGCTGATCCAGAAGACCGGCGATGTATCCACACATGATATGTTCAACACCTATAACATGGGTGTCGGCATGAGCGTGGTGGTTGCGAAGGAGGATGAGGCGGCAGCACTCGATGTACTTCGTGCAAATGGTGTCGAGGCATACCACCTCGGTGAGATCATCGCGTCCGACGATAAGGTCGTTTTAGAGTAAGGAGAGTAAACATGGCAACATATGATGTAGCACAGCTTCCAGAGCTGCTGAAAAACAACGAGTACCCTGGCCGTGGCATCGTGATCGGCAAGTCCGCGGATGGACAGTCCATCGCCATCGCTTACTTCATCATGGGGCGTAGCGCAAACTCCAGAAACCGCGTATTTATCGAGGATGGTGACACCGTCACCATCTACCCGGCAGACGCCAGCAAGGTCGAGGACCCGAGCCTCATCATCTACAGCCCGATCCGTAAGATCGGTGATAATCTGATCGTGACCAACGGCGATCAGACGGATACCATCTATGATTTCCTGAAGGAAGGCAACACCTTCGAGGAAGCCCTCGAAACACGTGAATTCGAGCCGGATGGTCCGAACTGGACACCGCGTATCAGCGGCCTCGTGATGCTCGATGATTCCGACCGCTATAAGATGTCGATTCTCAAGTCCCAGGATGCAGAGGGCACCGACTGTGCACGCTATACCTACAGCTACAAGCTGCAGAATGGTCTCGGCCACTTCATCCATACCTACAAACAGAACGGTAATCCGATTCCGACCTTCGAGGGAGAGCCGGAACGTGTCGCGATTCCGAACAGCGCGGAGGAGTTTGCAGAGGCGATCTGGAACAGCCTGAACGAGGATAATAAGATTTCCATGTACGTACGCTATATCAATGTCGTAGACGGCAGCGTAACGAACAGAATGATCAACAAGTTCACAAAGGTGAACGCATAAGAGGAGAGGGCAGCGATGAAAGAGTTTGAATTAAAGTATGGTATGAACCCGAATCAGAAGCCGGCGAAGATCTACATGCACGACGGCTCTGATCTTCCGATCGAGATTCTGAATGGCCGTCCTGGCTATATCAACTTCCTCGACGCACTGAACAGCTGGCAGCTGGTTTCCGATCTCAAGGAAGCCACCGGCATGGTCGCCGCCGCCTCCTTCAAGCACGTTTCTCCTTCCGGTGCCGCGATCGGACGGAAGCTTTCCGACAAGCTGAAGAAGGCCTGCTTCGTAGACGATATCGAGGGACTCGACGAGTCTCCGCTGGCTTGTGCGTATGCGAGAGCACGTGGTGTCGATCGTATGTCTTCTTACGGTGACTTCATCGCCCTGTCGGATACCTGTGATGCGACGACCGCACGCATCATCCACCGCGAAGTGTCGGATGGCGTCATTGCCCCAGGCTACACGGAGGAGGCGCTCGAGATCCTGAAGACGAAGAAGAAGGGAAATTACAATGTCATCAAGATCGACCCGAGCTACCGCCCGGATCCGGTCGAGCACAAGCAGGTATTCGGTGTGACCTTCGAGCAGGGTCGCAACGAGTACAAGGTGACCGAGGAGGCCTTCACAAACATCGTGAGTGCGAACAAGGAGCTCACCGAAGAAGCGCGTCTCAACATGACCATCGCCCTCATCACCATCAAGTACACGCAGTCCAACTCCGTCGCGTATGTAGAGGATGGACAGGCCATCGGTGTCGGTGCCGGACAGCAGTCCAGAGTGCACTGCACACGTCTCGCAGGTGATAAGGCGGATCACTGGCACCTTCGTCAGACCGACCGCGTCCTGAACCTTCCGTTCAAGGAGGGCCTCCGTCGTGCGGATCGGGACAATGTCATCGACGTATACCTCTCCGAGGAGTGCGAGGATGTCCTGAAGGATGGCGCATGGCAGCAGTACTTCACCGAGCAGCCGGCT
Organism: uncultured Oribacterium sp.; assembly: GCA_934229835.1. Taxonomy (GTDB): domain Bacteria; phylum Bacillota; class Clostridia; order Lachnospirales; family Lachnospiraceae; genus Oribacterium. The sequence continues at coordinate 8,172 of CAKQED010000025.1, forward strand.
CCATTTACGAGAGCAGAGCAGAAGGCGTACCTCGCTACACTGACCGGAACGGCCCTTGGCTCCGACGCGTTCTTCCCGTTCGGTGATAATGTCGAGCGTGCACGAAAGTCCGGCGTCAACTACATCGCAGAGCCGGGCGGATCCATCCGTGACGACAACGTCATCGAGACCGCGGATAAGTACGGTATGGTACTGTGCTTCACCGGCATGCGTCTCTTCCACCACTAATCACATGGGGAAAACATAATGAAGAATAAAACTAGAATTGCCGTGTTGGTCAGCGGCGGTGGTACCAACCTCCAGGCGCTGATCGATGCACAGCATCGTGGTGAAATCCCAGATGGCGAGATCGTCCTCGTCGTCGGCTCCCGTGAGGGGATCTATGCACTGGAACGTGCAGAGAAGGCCGGCATCGAGCATACCGTCGTGCATAAGGATGAGCCGAAGCTGATCGAAACCTTACAGTCCCACAGCATCGACCTCGTCATCCTGGCCGGCTATCTGACGATCCTGGGCCCGGATTTCATCCATGCGTATGCGGATCGCATCATCAACATCCATCCGTCCCTGATCCCGAGCTTCTGCGGCAAGGGCATGTACGGGCTTCGCCCGCATGAGGCCGCACTCGCCTACGGTGTGAAGGTGACCGGTGCAACCGTACATCTCGTAAACGAAATTCCGGATGGCGGACGTATCCTTCTCCAGAAGGCCGTCGCCATCGAGGAGGGCGATACGCCGGAGATCCTTCAGAAGCGCGTGATGGAGCAGGCGGAGTGGAAGCTTCTGCCTGCTGCAGCCGAGCTGATGAGTAAGGAAATCCGTGAACAGAAGCGTGAACAGGAGGCATAAACGATGAAAATTGGCGTCGTAGGTGGTGGCGGACGTGAGCATGCCATCATCAAAGCAATCAAGAAGAATCCTTCGGTCGAGAAGCTCTATGCGATCCCTGGCAACGGCGGTATCGCAAGAGACGCCGAGTGCGTACCAGAGATCAAGGCAACCGATGTCGAGGGCGTCGTAAAGTTCGCCGTCGAGCAGAAGCTGGATTATGTGGTCGTCGCACCGGATGATCCACTCGTCGCCGGCATGGTCGATGCACTGGAAGCAGCCGGCATCCCGGCCTTCGGACCGGAGGGCAAGGCAGCGATCATCGAGGGCTCAAAGGTATTCTCGAAGAACCTGATGAAGAAGTACCACATCCCGACCGCGGGCTATGAGGTATTCACCGATATCCACGCAGCAGAGGCATATGTCGAGACCTGCCCGATCCCGACCGTCATCAAGGCGGACGGACTCGCACTCGGAAAGGGTGTCATCATCGCGATGACCCGTGAGGAGGCGATCAAAGGCATAAAGACCATCATGGCAGAGCACAAGTTCGGTCACTCCGGCGACCAGATCGTCATCGAGGAGTACCTCGAGGGGCCGGAGGTCTCCGTCCTTAGCTTCACCGACGGTAACGTCGTCGTGCCGATGATCAGCTCCATGGATCACAAGCGTGCAAATGATAACGATGAGGGACTCAATACCGGCGGTATGGGCACCATCGCACCGAACCCGTACTACACGAAGGAGATCGCCGATGTCTGCATGGAGACCATCTTCAAGCCGACCATCGAAGCGATGAAGAGTGAGGGACGCACCTTCAAGGGCTGCCTCTACTTCGGTCTCATGCTGACGAAGGATGGACCGAAGGTCATCGAGTACAACTGCCGTTTCGGCGATCCGGAGGCGCAGGTCGTACTGCCGCTGCTGGATTCTGACCTGCTGACCATCATGCAGGCCGTCACCGAGGGCAGACTCGCCGACGTCGAGGTGAAGTGGAAGGAGGAATCCGCCTGCTGTATCATCGAGGCATCCGGCGGATATCCGGTGGCGTACGAGTCCGGCTTCGAGATCACGGGTGTCGATCAGGTGGATCATGTCTACGTCGCAGGTGCAGACCTCCGCGATGGAAAGCTCTATACCCACGGCGGTCGTGTGCTCGGCGTCGTTGAGACCGCACCGACCCTGAAGGAGGCCATCGATAAAGCGTATGCAAGTGCAGCGAAGGTAAGCTTCGAAAAGATGCACATGCGGAAGGACATCGGACAGCGTGCACTGAAGGCACTGAGTTAAGGAGGATTACGATCCATGGTAAATAGAATTTATGTTGAGAAGAAGCAGGGTCTCCGCCACGAGGCACAGGGGCTCCGCCATGATATCCGTCACATCCTTCTGATCAAGAACCTCACGGACGTACGGCTTCTGAACCGTTACGACGTCGAGGGACTGGACCAGGAGAGCTTTGATAAGGCCGTACAGCTCGTCCTCAGCGAGCCGCAGCTCGATGATGTATCGACTGAGCTTCCGAAGCAGGACGGTGCGTATGTATTCGCCGTCGAGTTCCTGCCGGGTCAGTTCGACCAGCGCGCAGACTCTGCCGCACAGTGCATCCAGATCCTCACCCAGGGTGAGCGCCCGAAGGTACGTTCCGCGAAGGTGTACCTCCTCTACGGCGATCTGAGCGCGGATGAGATCGCAGAAATTAAGAAGTATGTCATCAACCCGGTAGAGTCGAGAGAGGCTTCCCTCGACACCTATGCGACCCTGGATGTAAAGTATGACATCCCGACCGAGGTCGAGACCCTCACCGGCTTTATCGATGCACCGAACGAGGAGCTCGATGCCTTTCGGCAGGAGAAGGGACTCGCGATGGACCTCGACGATCTCGAGTTCTGCCGTGATTACTTCAAGTCCGAGCATCGTGATCCGAGCATCACGGAGATCCGCATGATCGATACCTACTGGTCCGATCACTGCCGTCATACCACCTTCCTGACCACGATCGATCATGTCGATTTCGCTGATCCGGAGCTCCAAAAGGCATGGGATCGTTACATCGCAGCCCGCAAGGAGCTGAACCGCACGAAGCCGATCAACCTCATGGATATCGGAACCCTCGCTGCGAAGGTGCTGAAGAAGGAAGGTAAGCTCCAGAAGCTCGATGAGTCGGAGGAGATCAATGCCTGCACCGTAAAGATCAAGGTCAATGTCGATGGCGAGGATCAGGACTGGCTCCTGCTCTTTAAGAACGAGACCCACAACCACCCGACCGAGATCGAGCCGTTCGGTGGTGCGGCCACCTGTATCGGTGGCGCGATCCGTGATCCGCTGTCCGGCAGAAGCTATGTATATCAGGCGATGCGTGTCACCGGTGCCGGCGATCCGACCGTACCGGTACAGGAGACCATGAGGGGCAAGCTGCCACAGCGTAAGCTCGTGACGACCGCAGCCAATGGTTACTCCAGCTATGGTAACCAGATCGGCCTCGCGACCGGCCTCGTCGATGAGATCTATCATCCGGGCTATGTCGCAAAGCGTATGGAGATCGGTGCCGTCGTCGCAGCCGCACCGGCAGAGAACGTACGTCGTGAGGTTCCGGCGCCGGGTGATGTCGTCATCCTCCTCGGCGGTCGTACCGGTCGTGATGGTATCGGCGGTGCCACCGGTTCCTCCAAGTCCCACAACGTCGAGTCCCTCGAGAAGGACGGCGCAGAGGTACAGAAGGGTAATGCACCTGAGGAGCGTAAGCTGCAGCGTCTCTTCCGTAATCCGGAGGCAAGTAAGCTGATCAAGCGCTGCAACGACTTCGGTGCCGGCGGTGTATCCGTCGCGATCGGTGAGCTCGCGGATGGTCTCGACATCAACCTCGATAAGGTTCCGAAGAAGTATGCCGGTCTCGATGGCACAGAGCTTGCGATCTCCGAGTCTCAGGAGCGTATGGCCGTGGTTGTCGCGCCGGAGGATATGGAGCGCTTCCTCGCACTCGCACATGAGGAGAACCTCGAGGCGACGCACGTAGCAGACGTCACCGATACCAATCGTCTCGTCGCACACTGGAACGGAAAGAATGTCATCGATCTTTCGAGAGACTTCCTGAACAGTAACGGTGCCGAGAAGCACATTACCGTGAAGACCGCGGCAGGCGAGCACATTGCCCGTGAGGTGAGGGGCAGCTTCGCCGAGAACTATGAGGCACTGGCCGAGGATCTCAACGTGGTCAGCAAGCGTGGTCTCAGCGAGCGCTTCGACTCCACCATCGGTGCAGGTACCGTGCTGATGCCGTTCGGCGGTAAGAATCAGCGTACACCGGTACAGGCGATGGCGGCGAAGATTTCTGTCGAGAAGGGTCATACCGATGACACATCCGTCATGGCCTATGGATATAACCCGTTTATCACCGAGAAGAACTGCTACAAGGGTGCGTACCTCGCCGTCGTTGAGTCTGCGGCGAAGCTGATCGCAACTGGCGCCGGCTTCGAGGATACCTACCTCACCTTCCAGGAGTACTTCGGTAAGCCAGGTCGTGTGCCGGAGCGCTGGGGACAGCCACTCGAGGCACTGCTTGGTGCATTTAATGCACAGCTCGACCTCGGTATCGCCGCGATCGGTGGTAAGGACTCCATGTCCGGTACCTTCGAGAAGCTCGACGTTCCGCCTACGCTCGTTTCCTTCGCCATCACCACAGAGGATGCGAAGAACATCGTGAGCCCGGAGTACAAGGCAGCCGGTCATCCGGTACTCTGGCTGAAGCCGCAGTACCGTGACGAGCTTCCGGTGAAGGAGTCCCTCCTCGCCCTGTTCGCGTACGTACACCAGCTCGTACTCGACGGTAAGCTCGCGTCCATCTACACCCCGACCTACGGTGGTGCCGCAGAGGCGGTACTGAAGCAGTGCATGGGTAACGACATCGGCTTCGATTTCGCACCGAGCCTGAGTGTCGAGGACATCTTCGGCTATCAGTACGGCAGCTTCCTTCTGGAGCTCCGTGACGCAGCAGACCGTGACGCGATCTATAACGATCCGGCTGTGAAGGCTGCGAACATCATCGTGGCGGACCTCGGTGTCACCACGGACAATGCAGAGATCCGTTACAACGACGAGACCCTGAAGCTCAGTGACCTCGAGGCATCTTACGAGGATAAGCTTGAGAAGGTCTTCACCTGCAATATGAACCTCGAGAAGGACAGAGAGGAGAGTGCGGCAGATGTCACGATTCCGGATTACACGGAAGAGGAGTGGGTCGCGCCGGCCATCCAGGTGGAGAAGCCACATGTCCTGATTCCGGTCTTCCCGGGCAACAACTGTGAGTATGATTCTGCGAAGGCCTGCGCCGACGCCGGACTCGATCCTGAGATCATCGTCGTACGCAATATGACGAAGCAGGACATCAGTGATTCCGTCGAGCAGGTAGCGAAGCGGATCGCCGAGTCGCAGATGATCTTCATCCCGGGTGGTTTCTCCGGTGGTGACGAGCCGGACGGCTCTGCGAAGTTCATCACCTCCTTCTTCCGAAACGAGGCAGTGAAGAACGCAACCATGGATATGCTGAACAAGCGGGATGGTCTTATGCTCGGTATCTGTAACGGCTTCCAGGCCCTCATAAAGCTCGGTCTCGTACCGTATGGTGAGATCCGTGATACCGATGAGCACTGCCCGACCCTGACCTTCAATACGATCGGACGCCACCAGTCGAAGATCGTCAACATTCGTGTCGCTTCGAACATGTCTCCATGGCTTGCAGACACGGAGCCGGGTGACATCTACAGCGTACCGATCTCCCACGGTGAGGGCCGCTTCCTCTGTGAGCCGGCGCTTTTCCAGCAGCTCGTCGAGAACGGTCAGATCGCAACCCAGTACGTGGATCTCGAGGGTCATCCGACCATGGATATCCAGTACAACCCGAACGGCTCCTACTATGCGGTCGAGGGTATCACCTCGCCGGATGGTCGTGTCCTCGGTAAGATGGGTCACGCAGAGCGCTTGGGCAGCGGACTGTATAAGAACGTACCTGGTAACTATGATATGGGTCTCTTCCGCGCAGCGAAGGAGTACTTTAACTAAATGACGAAGGGCCCGGCGGGGTAGCAACAGATGCACAGTACTCCGAAGCCGGTGAAATCTAAGCCGGGACCTGATTTCATTTTAGATATAACCAAATGTTAGTGGACTTTGCAGAAAGCCATAACTATAATACCGTTCATGGGCAAGGGCGTCTGGTTTTTCCAGACGCCCTTTTGCTATATCTAAAGGAGGAGAGTTATGGAAATCAGTTTGTCTACCGTTACCTGGGTGCTGATCGCAACCGCACTCATCTACTTCATGCAGGCAGGCTTCGCGCTATGTGAAGCAGGTCTCACCCGCGCGAAGAATACCGGCAATATCCTCATGAAAAACATGATGGATTTCTGTATCGGTACACCGTGCTTCTGGCTGATCGGCTTCGGTCTGATGTTCGCCGGCACCGGTCCACTGGTCGGGGGCTTCGATCCGCTGATCCAGGGAAGCTACACCGCCGCGAATTCCGTCGTACCGCAGAACATGCCGCTCTGGTGCTATGTCATCTTCGAGACCGTCTTCTGTGCAACGGCTGCCACCATCGTTTCCGGATCCATGGCAGAGCGTACGAACTTCAAGGCCTACTGTGTATACTCCGCGGTGATTTCACTCATCATCTACCCGATCGAAGGCCACTGGGTATGGGGCGGTGGATGGCTGAGTGCCATGGGCTTCCACGATTTCGCAGGTTCTGCCGCAGTTCATATGACCGGTGGACTGATCGCCTGCCTCGGTGCATGGATGCTCGGACCTCGTATCGGTAAGTATGACCGGAACGGAAAGGCACGTGCGATCCCGGGCCACAACATGCTGGCCGCTGCACTCGGTGTATTTATTCTCTGGTTCTGCTGGTTCGGTTTCAATGGTGGCTCCACCGCTGCGATGGCGACTGAGGACAATGCCATCACCGCGGCCACTGCATTTATGACGACGAACCTGGCCGCCGCTGTCGCGACCGTCACCACCATGATCTTTACCTGGATCCGCTATGGTAAGCCGGATGTATCGATGACCTTCAATGGTGCACTCGCAGGCCTCGTGGCCATCACCGCACCTTGCGACTGCGTCACTCCGGTAGGGGCCTTCTTCATTGGCCTCGTCGCTGGTATCCTCGTCGTACTGTCGGTTGAGTTTTTCGATAACAAGGCGAAGATCGATGATCCGGTCGGTGCCGTATCTGTTCATATGGTAAATGGTATGTGGGGCACCATCGCGGTCGGCCTCTTCTCCACCGGAGCGGATGGCGTCGGTGTCGGTCTCTTCTACGGCGGCGGACTCGCACAGCTCGGTGTACAGGTACTCGGTGTCATCGGCATCGCGGCGTACACACTCATCACTATGTTTATCGTCTTTAAGATCATCGATAAGACCATCGGTCTCCGCGTACCGGCGAAGATCGAGATCGACGGCCTCGATGTGCATGAGCACGGCCTGACCTCTGCCTATTCCGGTTTCTCCATCACAGATGTGACGGATATGACCGTTGAGGCAAACGAAAATACCGATCTCGGTGAAAATGAGTATGAGAAGGCGTCCGACGCCCAGAAGAATGCGGCCATCAAGGTGGCGGAGGTATCCGAAACCACGACGACCGCCGCTGAAGGGGCAGGCATGGTCACACCGTATATCACCGATATGCATAAGGTATCCATCATCTGCCGTCTCTCCAGCTTCGATGCGCTGAAGAGAGCACTCAACAGCCTCGGCGTCACCGGTATGACCGTGACGCAGGTCATGGGCTCCGGTCTCCAGCGTGGTTCGCAGGAGAAGTACCGTGGTGTAACCGTCGATTCAACGCTGATCCCGAAGATCAAGGTTGAGGTCATCGTGTCGAAGATTCCGGTCGACCACGTCATCGAAACCGCGAAGAAGACACTCTATACCGGTCACATCGGCGATGGTAAGATCTTCGTTTACAATGTGATGCGTGCCGTCAAGGTACGTACCGGCGAGGAAGGCTATGAGGCCATCCAGGATGTCGAGTAAACTCAGTCATATCGGGGCGGTTCCCCGTTTGACATATACAACATAAGACAATGTTTTATCCGCTGGAAGCGTCCCGTGAGGGGCGCTTTTTGCGACTGATCCATGAGAGGGCCGCGCGAAGCGCGGAGAGGCTCGTGGATGCCCCCAGGCGGCGAGGCTGTTTTTTCGCTTTGAGCGAAAAAATCAAACGACGATGCCTGCGCCGAAGGCGCATATCCATGGCATCGTCTCCATTCACTATGGAACGTTTTGAACATCATCTTCACTTGTTGACGATACAGGCCTGTGTTATAATGTGTTAATGATTTGACATAAGTGCCACAACTGTCACTGGGCACGGATGAAGGGAAAAAGAAATGAAGAAGAATACAAATGTAGTTTCACTGGTGGTCATCGGTGCAGGTATCATCGCTGCGGTTGCAACGGGTATGCAGTCCAGAAATGCGAATGCGATTCCGAAGGATGCGATCGTTGCAAGTGGTAGTGCGCAGGGTATGGAGGGACCGGTAAAGGTCGAGGTCGCGTTTTCTCAGGATAAGATCTACAGTGTGACCGTCACCGAGGCGAACGAGACACCGGATATCGGAACGAAGGCCATCGATGCACTGCCGGGTACCATCGTTGCGGAGAACAGTCTGAATGTGGATGCGGTTTCCGGTGCGACGATCACCTCTACGGCGATTAAGAATGCCGCTGCACAGGCGATGTCTGACGCGGGTGTCGATCCGTCGGCCTTCGGCTATGCAGGCGAGGCGGACGCGGAGACGGAAGCTACGGAGACGGAGAGTGAAGCCGCTGCTGCAGAGACAGAAGCGGGTGGTGACGCTGATTCCGTACAGAAGGCGCATGACGCTGCAGCTGGTAAGACAGAGGGTGCCGATGGTTACCTGAACCGCTACAGTGCAGATGCGGCGGCTGTCGAGGCAGAAAATACTGCAGATGACGCGACGGGTACAGCGGGTGACTCCGTACAGAAAGCACATGATGCGGCGGCAGGTAAGGTAACGGGTGCTGCCGGCTACCTCAACCGTTACAGCGCATAATTGTATGAAATGAATGAAAGGTCGTCGGGAGATTCTCCCGGCGGCTTTTTTCATACTATCGTAAGGATTCCTACACCGATTTCAGATGCCTGATCCGACAGTATCGGGTAAAATAGTCTATAAGGAAGAGCCGTTATCTGGGAGATCATGAACGCTCCGAGGATCAGCACATGATTTTATAAGATTTTTGTGACGCCGTCCCATCTTCCCGGTGTATATAGATGAAAGGACAGAACAGAGGACACAGCATGAACGATCAGGATATCCTCGACCTTTACTTCGCAAGGTCGGAAAGCGCGATCAGCGCAACGAATGAAAAATACGGAAAGTACTGCCATACGGTCGCGATGAACATACTGTACAGTCACGAGGACAGCGAGGAGTGTGTAAACGACACCTGGCTCCGGGCCTGGGGTGCGATTCCACCGAAACGGCCGGCGATGCTCCGGACCTTCCTCGGAAAGATCACCCGGAATCTGGCGCTGAATCGCTGGGAGCATGCCCATGCAGATAAGCGTGGCCGGGGTGAAACCGCAGCGGCACTCGATGAGCTCGCAGAGTGCGTGGCGGACACCCGGGCGGGACAGCCGGATCAGCTTCCGGAACAGTTGACATTGACCGAATGTATCAACCGTTTTCTGGAATATCAGAAGCCGGAGAACCGGAAGCTTTTCGTCCGCCGCTACTGGTACCTTTCGGAAATAAAGGAAATCGCCGCTGACTATGGCTTTACGGAAAGCAAGGTCAAGATGACCCTGAGCCGCATGCGTGCACAGCTCATGGCCGAGTTGGAAAAGGAAGGCATCTCATGGTAACGAGAGAAGAAAAAGCGCGGCAGCTCCTGCACGCGATGACGGAGATCGATGATCGCTATATCGTGGAGGCTGCCTCGGAAAATACAGAACACAGCGCAGCTCTGGAAGGGGCTGTGAAGACGGAGACGGGCGTGCCGATGAAGCACGCGGACGTCGAGAAAACGAAAATGGACGTGCCGGATGAAGATCACCATTCGGAGCCGAAGGTCCTCTATATGAAGCCGCAGAAGCGCTGGAAGCCGATGGGAATCATCGCTGCCGCTGCGGTCCTCGTGATCGGATTTGGAGCGTATATGAAGACAGAAAAAGCAAGTAACTCGATGGCACCGGTCGCATTCGTTACCGGTGGAACAGATAGGGTGAGGGTCATCGATGGTGAGGCCGAGAGCGCAGCTGCAGCTGCCGATCAGGATTCTGCAGGCGCAGCTACGATGGGAAGGTCCGCGAGGATGGAAACCGGCGCAGATCCGGGCGTCGCCGCAGCGGAAAATGAACCGGAGATAGCCGCAGAAGCAGCACCGTACGCGGATCAGGGCACGATGGAAGTGGATGGTCGCGCACGGATGAAATCCTCCGTGACGGAAACCGGCGCCACACCGGAAGAGGCAGCTTCCGCAGATGCACCGATGAGCATGCAGATTGCAAACCCATGGAGTGAGTTTGATACTCTGGAAGAAGCGGAAGCCGACGCCGGCGTAGAGCTCACACTCCCGGAAAGCTATCAGGGCTTCGACCACCGGATCTACCGCGCGATGCACCGTCAAATGATCGAGGTCATCTATCAGGATGCCGACGGACGGGAGGGCTTCCGTATCCGGAAGAGCCGTGACTTCGGCAACATCAGTGGTGACTACACGCGCTACGACCAGGAGAAGACGCTGGAAATCGGCGATCGCTTCGTCGAGACCCGCGGAAACGGAGACGAGATTTCCGTCGCCCGCTGGGGCAATCTCAGCCTGAACCTGAGTTACGCCATCTCTGTAGCAGAAGACCAGCACTTCACGGAAAACGATATCCGGAGTCTCGTGGAAGACATCGATCCGGACATCCGTGAAACGGGCACGATCCGGCGAAAAGCAGATGCATTTCAGCCTGATCCTGACGCGGAGACGATCGATCCTGTGAAACAGCCACTGTATTAAAGCACATCGTTCTGATCGATCGGCGCATAGAGCGAAGGATTCCTCAGAACCGTCACCGTATCAAAAGAAGACGAATACCTGAGAGAAAGGAGCGGATCATGAAAAAGAAAATCGAGATCACCATGATGCAATGGAAACAGCTGAAGAAACACAGCGTGCGCCTGCTGGCGCTCGCCACCACCGGCCTCCTGCTGATGTCCGGCCTCGCTGCCTGTGGTGCCGCTGCCAGCAAAAGCGCGTATGTGAGCGAGACCATGGCCGCCGCCAGCGGTGGTATGTATGGAGAAGAAGCCGCAGCGGAAGAGGCCGTCGCCGACAGTGCCGCAAATATGAAGATGAACCGCGTCGCTGCGCTGCAGGAAAGCGGAGATACCGGCGCAGACAGCACCGGTGCCGATGGCCAGGTCGATACCTCGGAGATCCCGGATTCCCGTAAGCTCATCCGAAACGTCGACCTCTCCTTCGAGACCACCGATTTCGATACCTTCGTGCAGGACATCCAGAGCAAAACGACCGCACTCGGCGGTTACATCGAGTCCAGCGACCTGAGCGGCAACGCCTATACCGACCGCCACCGCTACGCCTACTTCACCCTGCGTATCCCGAAGCCACAGGTCGATACCTTCCTGAGCTTCGCCGAGGGCGAAGCGAACCTCACCCGGAAGTATGAAAACACCCAGGACATCACCCTCCAGTACTACGACACCGAATCGCGGAAGAAGGCCCTCCAGTCCGAGTATGACCGCCTCCTCGAGCTCATGGCGAAAGCCGAATCCGTCGACGCCGTCATCGCCATCGAACAGCGCCTGTCGGAGATCCGCTACCAGCTCGACAGCTTCGAGTCCGACCTCCGCCGCTACGATAACCAGGTCGACTACTCCACGATCACGGTCAATGTCAGCGAAACCACCGTCCTCACCGCCTCGGAAAACAGCGGCTTCTGGAGCCGTGTACAGGCAAACCTCGAATCAAACCTCGAAGACCTCGGTGACGCCGTCACCAGCTTCCTTATCTGGTTCCTGGCGAGCATCCCGGTACTCCTCGTCCTCGCGATTCTCTTCTTCATCATTTATCATGTTGTCAAGATGATTCGCAATCGCAGAAAATCGAGAAAAGCAGCGAAGAAAATCGCAAAAGTTAAAACCACTGACACGATCACTCCTCCTGCAGAATCCAGTGATTCGAAGGAACATTGAAATGAACCATAAGACCACTGTCCGGAGAACGAGCAACAAAAACCATACGTAGAGTCTTCCGAACTCGAAGTACTATGTTTCTGTTGCCGTTCTCCGGGGTATGGGCACCGGACATGATTGCACGCCGCCTTGCCGCAGACCTCATTTTGTGCTATAGTTTGCGGCAAATGGATCCTTCCGTCTGGAGACCGGTGATCCATTAGCGCCAGGACCGTAAAGGTCGACGAGGATGACAGTCATCGAAAGACTCGGCGGATGCTGTCACGGAGTAGTGATCGTAAGAGGAAAAAGAAAAAGCGGAATCAACACCGTAACAGAAGTTTCCCCACACTGAACAACACCCATCATCCACAGGGCATGCACCAAGCATGCCCCTATTCTGTGTACCAGCACAGCGGATCCGCTGTGCATGCGTGACGCGGAAACACCCGGCAGACCTCCCGGTGAGGCCCGCCCTGGTTTCCTGTGCAGAACACCCGCTGGATGCATGAGCCTGATCAGTGAGAGGAGATTTTTTTATGTGTGGAATTGTAGGATATGTAGGACAGCAGCAGGCAGCGCCGATTCTTTTGAACGGTCTTTCGAAGCTCGAGTACAGAGGCTATGACTCAGCCGGTATCGCCGTACGGAACGAGCAGGGCGAGATCGAGGTCGTGAAGGCAAAGGGACGCCTGAAGAATCTGATGGAAAAGACGAACGACGGCAAGGCGATGAAGGGCACCACCGGCATCGGCCACACCCGCTGGGCGACCCATGGCGAGCCGTCCGAGACCAACGCACACCCGCATATGAGCTTTCATCATAAGGTGGTCGCGGTTCACAACGGCATCATCGAAAACTTCCAGGAAATCAAGGATAAGCTCCTGAAGAAGGGCTATCAGTTCTACAGCCAGACCGATACCGAGGTCGCCGTCAACCTCGTGGACTACTACTATGAAAAGTACGGACAGGGACCGATCGACGCGATCGCACGGGCAATGATGCGGATCCGCGGCTCCTATGCCCTCGAATTCATGTTTATGGACTGCCCGGGGGAGATCTACGTCGCCCGGAAGGATGCACCGATGATCATCGGCGTCGAAGAGGGCGAGACCTATGTCGCCTCCGATGTACCGGCGATTCTCAAGTACTGCAAGAACGTGTACTATATCGACAATTCCGAGATCGCGAAGCTCACCGCCGGAAAGGCAGAGTTCTTCAATCTCGATCAGGAGCCGGTCGAAAAGGAGCTCGTCGAGATCAAGATGGATGCGCAGGCGGCAGAAAAGGGCGGCTTCGAGCATTTCATGATGAAGGAGATATATGAGCAGCCGAAGGCTGTCCGTGATACGATCAATTCCGTCGTGAAGGATGGTCACATCGATCTGTCCGCCGTCGGCCTCAGTGATGAGGAGATCCAGAAGATTTCACAGATCTACATCGTTGCCTGTGGCTCTGCCTACCATGTCGGTGTCGTGACGCAGTACGTGATGGAGGGCCTCGCCCGGATCCCGGTCCGCGTCGAGCTCGCCTCCGAGTTCCGCTACCGGAACCCGATCCTCGATCCGAACGGCCTCGTGATCATCATCAGCCAGTCCGGTGAGACCGCCGATTCGCTGGCCGCACTGCGCGAAGCGAAGGCCCGCGGCCTGAAGACCCTCGGCATCGTCAATGTCGTCGGTTCCTCCATCGCGCGCGAGGCGGATAACGTGTTCTATACCCTCGCCGGACCGGAGATCGCCGTAGCGACCACGAAGGCATACTCTACCCAGCTCATCGCCGGCTACACCCTCGCCATCGAATTTGCGAAGGTACGGGACGAGCTCGAGGAGGCGCGCTATGCGGAGCTCATCACAGAGCTCGGAACACTGCCGGAGAAGATCGAGCGCATCCTGCTCGATAAGGAGCGTATCCAGTGGTTCGCCGCGAAGCAGGCCAATGCGAAGGACGTGTTCTTCATCGGCCGTGGCATCGACTATGCGATCGGACTCGAGGGCTCGCTCAAGCTGAAGGAGATCAGCTATATCCACTCCGAGGCCTACGCGGCCGGCGAGCTGAAGCATGGCACCATCTCCCTGATCGAGAAGGGTATCCTGGTGGTTGGCATCCTGACCCAGCCGGAGCTCTTCGAGAAGACCGTGTCGAACATGGTCGAAGTGAAATCCCGCGGCGGCTACCTCATGGGCCTCACAAGCTATGGAAACTACAGCATCGAGGATACCGCAGACTTCACCGTCTACGTACCATCGACGGATTCGTACTTCGCGACCAGCCTCGCCGTCGTCCCGCTCCAGCTGCTCGCTTACTATGTGAGTGTCGCCAAGGGTCTCGATGTCGATAAGCCGAGAAACCTCGCGAAATCTGTTACGGTGGAGTGATTTGAGCCAAAGCGCGGTCCCGTTTTGCCATCGGATTTCATGATCCGGGAGAGCGGAAAACAGACGCGTGCACGTCCGGTACTTCGCGTGCAGACGAAAGCACCGGTAAATCTTTATGAAAAAGTCACCAGATCGGAGAAAACACTCCGAGTTGGTGACTTTTTCCAGTTATTGTTAGATTTTTGTTCAATATGTCATTATTTTAACAAATATTTTGTTGAAAATATGCACAAAATGGCGTACATTCTCTGAAATTTCGTTGTCGACTCACGCAGATTTGATATAATATATCAGTCTATGATTTTATTTTAGGAGGTATGTGAACATGGGTGTTACCACTTTTAAAGGTGGCGTCCATCCCTATGACGGCAAGGATCTCGCCAAGGATCAGGCGATCGTCGAGCTGAAGCCGCAGGGACTCATGGTCTATCCGCTTTCTCAGCATATCGGTGCACCGGCGAAGCCGGTGGTCGCCAAGGGGGATCGTGTCCTCGTCGGACAGAAGATCGCTGAGGCCGGTGGATTTATTTCCGCACCTGTCATCTGCTCTGTATCGGGTACTGTAAAGAGTATCGAGAAGAAGCTGACGGCCGGCGGAGCCATGGTAGACGCAATTGTAGTAGAGAACGACCAGCAGTATGAAGCGATCGAGGGTTTCGGTCAGGCGAGAGACTATACGAAGCTCACGCGTGGCGAGATCGTGAATATCGTAAAGGAAGCCGGTATCGTCGGACTGGGCGGAGCAGGATTCCCTACCTCCGTGAAGCTGGCACCGAAGAACGTCGATAAGATCGATTATTTTCTCGTAAACGGTGCCGAGTGTGAGCCTTACCTCACCTCCGACTATCGCCTCATGCTCGAGGAGCCGGAGAAGATCATCGGCGGCCTCAAGGTTGTCCTTTCGATTTTCCCGAACGCCAAGGGCGTGATCGGTATCGAGGACAACAAGCCAGAGGCTGTCCGCACGATGACAGAGGCAGCAAAGGGCGAGTCCAACATCGAGGTCGTGGCACTGAAGACCAAGTATCCGCAGGGCGGTGAGCGTCAGCTGATCTATGCGATCACGGGTCGTAAGATCAATTCCGGTATGCTTCCGGCAGACGCAGGCTGCGTCGTGGACAATGCTGCCACCATGCTCGCCATCTATGAGGCCGTTTGTGAGTCGAAGTCGCTCGTTTCGAGAATCCTCACCGTAACCGGTGATGCGATGGCGAAGCCGGGCAACTTCCGCGTGCCGACCGGTATGAACTACCAGGAGATCGTGGATCAGGCAGGTGGCTTCAAGACCGAGCCGGAGAAGATCGTCTGCGGTGGACCGATGATGGGTATCCCACTGTTCAAGCTCGATATCCCGGTAGCGAAAAACTCGAGCTCCATCCTGGCATTCGCACATGATCAGGTTTCCCATGAGCCGACCACAGCCTGCATCGGCTGCGGCCGCTGTGTTTCCGCATGCCCGGAGAACCTCATGCCGACCATGATGTTCAAGGCTGCACTAAAGAAGGATACCGCGCGCTTCACAGAGCTCGAAGGCATGGAGTGTCTCGAGTGTGGTGCCTGCGCATATGTATGCCCGGCGAAGCGTCCGCTCACCCAGGGCTTCAAGGAGATGAAGCGCCGTGTCGGTGCGAAGCGTAGAGCTGCCGCTGCAAAGGCAAAGGCGGAAGCAGAGGCGAAGGCCGCTGAGAAGAAAGCGGAGGAGGTACAGAAATAATGAGTAAGCTTTTAAATCTTTCCTCAAATCCGCATATTCGTGATAACGTAACGACTGCGGAAATCATGCGCGATGTCTTCATCGCCCTGATTCCGACGACCCTGTACGGTATCATCCAGTGGGGCTTCAATGCTGCACTCGTATGTATCCTGACGGTCGCTGCTGCTGTCATTTCCGAGCTTGTGTATGAGAAGTGCATGAAGCTGCCGATCACCATCATGGACTGGTCCGCTGCGGTTACAGGTCTCATCCTCGCGCTCAACTGCCCGCCGAACATCCCGGCATGGATTCCGTGCCTCGGTGCTGTCTTTGCCATCATCATCGTAAAGCAGCTTTATGGTGGACTTGGTAAGAACTTTATGAACCCGGCGCTCGCTGCCAGATGCTTCCTGCTGATTTCCTTCGCAGGCAAGATGACCAGCTTCACCGGTGTCGGTGCCGATGCACTTTCCGGTGCAACCCCGCTTGCATTCATGAAGACGAATCCGGATGCGATTGCAAAGATCGACCTCGGTGCTGCCTTCCTCGGACGTATCCCTGGAACCATCGGTGAGGTTTCGAAGCTTTGCGTACTGATCGGTGCTGCATACCTCATCATCCGCAAGGTGATTTCTCCGAAGATTCCGCTGATCTACATCGGAACCGTAGCCGTATTCACCCTGCTCTTCGGTGGTCACGGCTTCGACCTTTACTATCTTGCCTGTGAGCTCTGCGCCGGCGGACTGATCTTCGGTGCATTCTTCATGGCAACAGACTATGTTACATCCCCGATCACCCCGCTCGGCCAGATCATCTTCGCCGTGATGCTGGGTATCCTGACCGGACTGTTCCGTCTCTTCGGCGGCTCCGCAGAGGGTGTTTCCTATGCCATCATCATCTGCAACATCCTCGTTCCGATGATCAATGTGCATACCGTACCGAAGGCTTTCGGAAAGGAGGGCGCTAAGAAATGAAGAAGGATTCATTTATGAAGGACGCGCTTGTCCTCGCACTGATCACACTGATCTCCGGCTGCTGCCTCGGTGGTGCCTACGGCCTGACGAAGCAGAAGATCTACGAGATCAATATGGCTTCCACCATCGAATCCTACAAGCAGGTTATGCCGGCAGAGGAGTACGATGATGCGACCTATGCAGATGCCCTCACGACAGCACAGAGCGATGGAAAGATTGCTGCGGATAACGGTGGTGCTTCCCTGATTTCTGTTGTCGCTGCGAAGGATGCATCCGGTGCAGAAACCGGCTACATCATCAAGGGCTCGGCAGCTGGTTACGGCGGAAGCGTTATCGTCGTTGTCGGTGTCGATGCGGACCTCAAGGTAACCGGTATTTCCTTCCCGGAGACACTTCCGGAGACCGCAGGTCTCGGCCAGAAGGCCACAGAGCCGGCGTTCTATGAGCAGTTTGCCGGCAAGGGCACGAAGCTCTCTGTAAAGAAGGGCGGCGGTGCCGGCGAGGATGAAATCGATGCAATCTCAGGTGCGACCATCACCTCGACCGCAGTTACGAACACGGTCAATGCCGCTACTGAGTTTGTTCAGGATTACATCCTTAAGTGAAGGAGGATAGAAGATGAATAAATATGTAGAAAGAATTTATAACGGTATCGTTAAAGAAAATCCTACCTTCATCATGATGCTTGGTATGTGTCCGACACTGGCAACCACCACGAGTGCGACCAACGCGATCGGCATGGGTCTTTCCACGACCGCCGTACTGGTCATGTCCAACATGCTCATTTCTGCCATTCGTAAGGTGATTCCTGGTCGTATGCGTCTTCCGAGTGAGATCGTCGTCGTTGCGTCTCTCGTAACCGTCGTACAGCTTCTGATGCAGGCCTATACACCGGATGTTTACAGCGCGCTCGGTATCTATATCCCGCTGATCGTTGTTAACTGTATCATCCTCGGACGTGCAGAGTCCTTCGCACTGTTCAACACCCCGATCCTGTCCTTCTTCGATGGACTCGGTATGGGCCTCGGCTTCACCTTCGCGCTCGTTGCGCTCGGTGCATTCCGTGAGATCCTCGGTGCAGGCTCCATCTTCGGCTTCCAGATTATCCCGGATGATTTCCATATCGGTATGATGGTTCTGGCTCCGGGTGCGTTCCTGGTTCTTGCGTTCCTTACCGCGATCCAGAACAAGCTGGGCCTTCCGTCTGCAACCAACGGTGGACAGGAGTCAAGCGAATTTGTAACCTCCGGCGATGTGTTCGGTGCATTTAACCAGAACACAGATGCCGCTGACGTGAAGGAGGCATGAGTATGGTAGATCTTCTGTTAATTGCAATTAAATATTCTCTTGTTTCCAACGTCGTTCTGTCTCAGTTCCTCGGAATCTGTGCCTTCCTCGGTGTATCGAAGAAGTCCTCCGCTTCCAAGGGTATGGGCGCTGCCGTTATCTTCGTTACGGTACTGGCATCGATCGTTTCCCACCTGATCTATGTGGGCATCATGAGCGCAAGCTCCCCGATCTGTAAGGCACTGGGCATCAAGGATGGTCTCGATTTCCTGAACACCATCGTCTTCATCCTGCTCATCGCCGCACTCGTGCAGCTGGTTGAGATGTTCATGAAGAAGAACATGAAGAGCCTCTACGATGCGCTTGGTGTTTACCTTCCGCTGATCACCACGAACTGCGCCGTACTCGGTGTCGCACTGAACAACGTAAGCTATGGCTTCAACATGATCGAGTGTATCGTATACGCACTCGGCATCGGTATCGGCTTCGCCCTCGCCATTCTCCTCCTTTCTTATGTTCGTGAGAATGTGCTCGAGGATAACAAGGACATCCCGCGTTCCTTCCAGGGCGCACCGATCGTTCTTCTGACGGCGTGCCTGATGTCCATGGCATTCTTCGGATTCCAGGGTCTGATCTGATAGGAGGGTAGAGAAAATGGTATTATTTGTCGTTGTTGCTGCCATCCTGGTCGGAGCTGTCGGTTTAGTCATCGGCATCTTCCTGGGCGTGGCTTCCGAGAAGTTTAAGGTTGAAGTAGATGAGCGTGAAGCGAAGGTCAGAGACTGTCTGCCGGGTAACAACTGTGGTGCCTGTGGATTCCCGGGCTGTGATGGCTGTGCGAAGGCCATCGCAAACGGTGAAGCTGCCGTCACCCAGTGTCCGGTTGGTGGTGCTGCGGTCGCTGAGAAGATCGCTGAGGTGATGGGTGTCAAGGCGGAGCCGATCGACGAGTCCAGCAAGATGGTCGCGTTCGTACGCTGTCAGGGTGACTGCGCGAAGGCGAAGCAGGCATACCACTATTCCGGTATCGCCGACTGTGCCGAGCTTGCCGTTGTACCAAACGGCTCCGAGAAGGAATGTGCATTCAGCTGCTGTGGTTACGGCACCTGTGTGAAGGCCTGTGCCTTCGATGCAATTCACATCGTAAACGGTGTTGCGGTCGTCGATAAGGAGAAGTGTGTTGCCTGTGGTGCCTGCATGAAGGCCTGCCCGAAGCACATCATCGATCTCGTTCCGTATAAGAAGAAGCATAATGTTGCCTGCCAGAACCATCTGAAGGGCAAGGCAGTCAAGGATGCCTGCGCGACCGGATGTATCGCCTGCGGTATGTGTGAGCGTAACTGTCCGTTCGATGGTATCCATATCGTGAATGACCTTGCGGTGATGAACGAGAACTGTAAGGACTGCGGTATCTGTGCCCAGAAGTGTCCGACCGGTGCCATCACCGGTAAGCGTCCGGTCGTCAAGAAGCCGGAAGCTTAACTATATAATAGTAGAGAGTCTGTGTCATTTATGACACAGGCTCTTTTTTGTATGTATTAAATAAACACTCTGTATGATATGATACAGGATGTTGAACCCAAAAGGTATGGATTCGAGCGGCTTCAGGATCAGCGGATAAAGGAAGATCGAAAAAGAAAGAAATCTCCGAAATATTAAATTCGCATAAAGAATCTTTACTAATAAATTTTTAACAATTATAATTACTTAATTGGGTTTACCAAAAAATTCACAATGTATACAAGGAGGAGGCCTATGGAATTACAGATTCAGGATCTGGTTACATCGATTCGCAAAGAGGGTGTCGATGCAGCAAACGCTGAAGCTGACTCTATCATTGCGGAAGCCCGTAAAAAAGCAGACGCAATTATTTCCGATGCAAAGGCAGAGGCTGCTGCTGCGAAAGCAGGCGCAGAAAAGGAAATCGGAGTCATGAAGGAAAGTGCCGCTGTCAGTGCAGAGCAGGCAAAGCGTGACGCCATGCTCTCGTTTAAGACGGAGGTTCAGAAGGAATACGAGAAGCTTCTGAAGAACGATATCCGAAAGGAGCTGTCCGGTGCCGCGCTGGGCAAGCTGATTCGTGCCGCACTGGCGGGCGAGGATGTGGCGCAGTACAGCGCAGAGGTCGCAGCTGTATCCGATGAGCTGAAGGCAGAGCTCGCCGACGAGGTCCGAAACGGCCTCGAGATCAAGCCGACCAGAGGCGTCAATGCCGGTTTCCGTCTGGCAGCCAAGGATGGATCAGGATACTTCGACTGTACCGATGATGCGATCGCAGAGATGATGATGCCGTACTTCAGAAACCTTGAAATCTGATAGGAGGTACTGCTCATGGCTTCGCATTATTATTATCTGATATCGAGCCTGCCGGAACTCCGGAGTGACGGAGATATGCCACTCAGCTATCAGGAATTTCTTGATTTATGTGAATCCACCGTCAGCCGTGGCACGTATAAGCTCTTATCGGAGCTCACACTGAACTCGGCGGAGGGACCGCTCGTAAAGGAGTGGAACCAGGTGTACGGTGCGATGACGAAGGAGCTGAATTATCAGCGTAGCATGAAGCTCGGAAAGAGCTATCCTGCACCTTCCACGAAGGATTACGTAACGGCACAGGTCGTCGGCTCCGCACTCACCGCGAAGAATCCTCTGGAGGCAGAGCAGATCATGCTGGATTTCTCATTCCAGCAGCTGGATCAGCTGGTAGGTCTTCATATGTTTGATGACTATGTACTGTTCGGCTATGCGCTGAAGCTGAAGCTGCTCGAACGTCAGAGAAGTTTCGAACACGAGAAGGGTCAGGCCGAGTTCCGCCGCCTGCTCCGTGTCGTGCAGCAGCGCGTTTACAGTTTGTAACAAGTAGAAATATCGGGAGACATATATGGAAACAATAACAGGACATGTAACTGGCATTAACAGTAACATGGCGAATGTAAGCTTCGACGGTGCCGTCCGTAAGAACGAGGTAGGATATATCCTCGTCGACGGAAAGCGCCTGAAGGGCGAGGTCATTCGTATCAATAACGGAATCGCCAGTATGCAGATTTATGAGATGTCAAATGGCATCAAGGTCGGTGATCCGGTCGAGTTTACCGGTGAGCTGATGAGTGTTGATCTGGGTCCGGGACTTCTGACACAGATCTATGATGGACTTCAGAACCCGCTTCCAGAGCTTGCAGAGCAGTGTGGCTTCTTCCTGCAGAGAGGTGTATACCTCGATGCGATCCCGGATAAGGACTGGGAATTCACACCGAACGTAAAGGCAGGGGACAGCGTCGTGGCCGGTGATACCATCGGAACCGTTCCGGAGGGTATCTTCACCCACCATATCATGGTTCCGTTCACCCTGAAGGGGGATGACTGGACCGTAAAGTCCATCAAGGAAAAGGGAACGTATAATGTACGTGCCACCATCTGCGTCATCGAGAACAGCCTCGGCGAGCAGAAGGAGCTCAGTATGGTGATCACGCAGCCGATCAAGCAGCCGATCAAGTGCTACGCAGAGAGACTTCGTCCGGATGAGCCGCTGATCATGCAGCTTCGTTGTGTCGATACCTTCCTGCCGATCGCAAAGGGCGGTACCTTCTGCGTACCTGGTCCGTTCGGCGCAGGCAAGACCGTTCTTCAGCACATGGAGGCGAAGAACGGAGAAGCCGATATCGTAATCGTCGCTGCCTGCGGAGAGCGTGCCGGTGAGGTCGTTGAGATCCTGAAGGAATTCCCGGAGCTGGATGATCCGCGTACCGGTCGTTCCCTGATGGAGAGAACCATCATCATCTGTAATACCTCTTCGATGCCGGTTGCCGCACGAGAAGCATCCTGCTATACCGCAGTAACCCTGGCAGAGTATTATCGTCAGATGGGTCTCAATGTTCTTCTTCTGGCAGACTCTACCTCCCGCTGGGCTCAGGCCATGCGAGAGATGAGTGGACGTCTCGAGGAGATTCCGGGTGAGGAAGCCTTCCCTGCATACCTTGAGTCCACCATCGCCGCCTTCTATGAGCGTGCCGGTAAGGTTCGTCTGAAGGATGGCTCCATCGGTTCGGTCACCATCGGCGGTACGGTATCCCCGGCCGGCGGTAACTTCGATGAGCCGGTAACACAGGCAACCCTGAAGGTTGTCGGCGCTTTCCACGGACTGAGCCGTGAGCGTTCCGATGCACGTAAGTACCCGGCGATCAATCCGACGGAATCCTGGTCGAAGTATACCGGTATCATCCCGATGGATCGTGTAGAAGAGAGCCGCAGCATTCTGAAGAGAAGTATCGAAATTAACCAGATGATGAAGGTCGTCGGTGAGGAAGGTACGACGGCAGAAGATTACATCACCTATCAGAAGGGTGAGCTTCTCGATGCCGTTTACCTCCAGCAGAACTCCTTCGATCCGATCGATGCGGCCGACTCTCCGGAGAGACAGCGTGTCGAGTTCGATCTTCTTTATGATGCACTGATGCAGCAGTACGACCTCGAGGACAAGGATGAGATTCGTTCCTTCTTTAACCAGCTGAGACAGGAGTTCCTGGACTGGCACGGAACCGAATTTAATTCAGACGCTTTTGAAGCACAGAAAAATAAGATCGCTGATTTCTATAAATCAAAGGCAATCGCTTAGGAGGTCTTATGCAAAAAGTATATACAAAAATTGAGTCGATCGTCGGTAACGTCGTTACCGTCCGTGCAGAGGGCATCCGAAACGGAGACCTCGCACTGGTCGGTGACAGTTACGCGAATGTAATCAAGCTGGATAAGGATCTCGTATCCCTCCAGGTATTTGCCGGTGCACAGGGTGTCAGCACGAACGACCCGGTGCGTTTCCTCGGCAGACCGATGCAGGTTTCCTTCTCAGAGCATCTGCTCGGCCGTATCTTTAACGGTGCCGGCGTACCGAGAGACAATGGTCCTGCCCTGACCGAAAACATGGTCGATATCGGCGGACCATCCTTCAACCCGGCGAAGCGTGTTATTCCGAAGCACATGATCCGTACCGGTATTCCGATGATCGATGTGTTTAACACCCTCGTCGAGAGCCAGAAGCTCCCGATCTTCTCCATCTCCGGAGAGCCGTATAACCAGCTGCTTGCACGTATCGCACTGCAGGCAGAGGTTGATGTCATCGTGCTCGGCGGTATGGGCCTCAAGTATGACGACTACCTGACCTTCCGTGACACCCTCGAAAAGGGCGGCGCGATGAGTCACACCGTCATGTTTATTCACACCGCTGCGGATCCTACCGTAGAGAGTACGCTGGTTCCGGATATGTCCCTCGCCGTTGCAGAGCAGTTCGCCCTCGAGGGCAAGAAGGTGCTTGTACTTCTCACAGATATGACGAGCTACTGCGATGCACAGAAGGAGCTTGCGATCACCATGGAGCAGGTACCTTCGAACCGAGGTTACCCGGGCGATCTCTATAGTATGCTCGCATCCCGTTACGAGAAGGCCGTAGATATCGATGGCGCAGGTTCCATCACGATTCTCGGTGTAACCACGATGCCTGGTGATGATGTCACTCACCCGGTACCAGATAACACCGGCTACATCACCGAGGGTCAGTTCTATCTTCGAAATGGGCACATCGAGCCATTCGGTTCCCTGTCCAGACTGAAGCAGAACGTCAACGGCAGCACCCGTGACGACCACCGTGCACTGATGGATGGTATGATCAAGCTCTATGCACAGTACAAGGAGAGTCTGGAGAAGAAGTCCATGGGCTTCGCGATGAGCTCCTGGGATGATAAGCTCCTCAAGTATGGTCAGCTCTTCGAATCGAAGCTGATGGACCTCAGTGTAAACATTCCTCTCGAGAAGGCACTGGATCTCGGCTGGGAAATCCTCGCGGAGTGCTTCGAGCCGAACGAGACCGGTCTGAAGACCAGCCTGATCAAGGAGAGATGGCCGAAGAAGCTGGATGAGTAAAGGAGCAGTCAATGGCGATCAAACTCACGAAAAATGAACAGAAAGTGCAGAAAGATCACCTGAAAGAGTATCAGCGTTACCTGCCGACCCTGCAGCTGAAAAAGCAGCAGCTGCAGGCCGTCATCATGCA
>CAKQED010000026.1:0-30730 GCA_934229835.1 uncultured Oribacterium sp.
AACAACTTTTTCCTTGATATCGCCAAGAATAATCCTGTTTCTAGGGGTCTCCGGGTGATTATGAGCATATGTATCTACACATACATCTTGAATATCATTTGCAAGACAAGTTATAAATCCCTCCTGTGTAAAACCAAGAGACAATCCACCTGCGCCACAGAAAAGATCAACCATTTTAAGCGATTGATCATCCACTTTCGCACGTGCTTCTGCGATATAGGTGTTGCAGTATTTGCATACAGGGCAGTTCTTACATTCTTTGCAATTTTCATTACAAATTGATGCGAGATCACTAAACACCTTTTTAACCTCCGCGTCAGAAGCAAATGCTGATTTAACTTCTTCCGCTCGTCCCATTAAAAATTCTTCGTCTATATCAGCAGTTATCCGAGCAACACAACACTCAGCATTCTGACTGTCTCCTGTTAACTGAAATGCTCTGATGAATTGAAGAATCTCTTCAACCTCATTGTGATTTGCCATATTACTCGACCCACTCTCCAATTTCTTCTAATTTTCTTCTAACCTGCTTTGCAATCGCATTAGAGACATTAACCGTTACTGCATTACCAAATTGCTTATAAGCCTGAGAATCAGAAACCGGAATTACATAGTTGGAACCGTCTGGCCCATCGAATCCCTGAAGTCTGGCACACTCTCTCGGAGTAAGTCTACGAAGTCCCTTCTCCTGTGTCACATAATTATCTTGGCTTGCTCTATGCATTTTTGCCATAGTTGCACATAAAGGTCTGGCTATTGGAAGATCTGTTTCAGCTTTTGCTTCCCATCCACCTGTACCGGAGGATAATACAGTCTTTTTAATTTTGTCTGAAAGAAAATACTTGTCCGGAACATCCGTTTCCAGCAGATCTTTCATAAAATACGTTAATTCTACAGTTGGCGGTGCATCAAATTCCTTTACTAATTCATTTGCAAAGCAGACAATATAGGTGCGATTTCTTGTCTGAGGCACACCATATTCAGATGAATTCAGATTCATATCAAAGACTTGATATCCTAAGTCCTCCCGAAGAATTTCTTTTATTCGTTCAAATGTATTGCCATTATCATGTGTTCTCAACGCACGTACATTTTCTAAAATCAGAGCACGAGGCTTATGGTCTCGTGCTCTGATCTGATAATCAATAATTTCTGCAATTCTGAAAAACAATGTTCCTCTCGTATCTTCAAAACCTTTCTGCCTGCCCATCATACTGAACGGTTGGCAGGGAAAACCGCCGATCAAAACATCAAATTCCGGGATTTCATCAAGTGGATATTCTGTAATATCTGCTAATGTTGCTTTTGTATCAAAATTGGCATTGTATGTTTGAACAGCATACTTATCAAAATCATTTGCCCAAATAACATTAAAGCCAGCATCTACAAACCCTCTATCAAGGCCACCTATTCCGCAAAATAATGAAACAACTCTCATTGAGTTTTTTCCTCCTCATGGTCTTTTATATACTCACGAATCCAATTGCAAATCTGACCCGAGGCAGTCATACCTTCCTCTGAAAGTATCTTCATGAATTCTTCTTTGATATTTGGTTCAATTGAAACCTCAATCTTGGAAGTCTTCTTTCGTCCTTTAGGTCTGCCACCTACGTTTGCTTTTTCCAGCATCTCTCGTTCCATATAAATACATGTTTTTTTCATGGTCTAAACCATTATAACACCCTGGATTAATTCCAGCAATCTGTTTTACATATGCCATTACCGTCCATTACTGTTCTGATTATCCACCGGATTAAAAGTCAACCAGATAGATCCGGATGTTGATTTGTGTGAAGCCGCCATGCTCCTGAATGTCCTCTACACGTGCAGTCAGCATCTTTCCGGCGTCCATGAGGCGGGCGAAAATCAGATTATCCTTTTCAGGAATGTATCCCAGTTTCGTCTTCTGCTCATTCAGCACGAGAATCGCTTTATCATCAAATCTATTTTTTTCCCTACGCAGGATCAGTGTGTCACCAGATTTCAATGTTTTGAAGATACTTTGATCATCGATATGGCTGGTGCCGGCGATATAGGTATCGAATAGATAAATTTCTTTCATCAACGGCTTTAAAACCTGTGCCATATCATCCTGCGAAAGAACCAGCACCAGACCACCCTGCTTTTGTACTATAAGATCTGTATCCTTTCCCATTACTTCACCACCTTCTTTTATTTCATCATCCAGATAATATGCACACTCGATGTCTCGAGAAGTCGCATTTTCATTTCTTCCAATTGCGTTCGATAGTTTTCGTACTCATCGATTTCCTGTTGCAGTTCCTCATTTTTTTCCCAGACAGCATTCTCGTCCGCCAGAAGATCGATGTAGCGATATGGATCTGTCGTCCGAATAAGATGAATTTCCTTCTTCAACTCCTCGTTTTTCTTTTCGAGTTCTTCTACTGTGAACGATATGCTGGGAACATGCTCACCTTTCTGTGCTCTCTGGGCAAGGATATAGAGTTCCTCCATCTCCTTCAAATCATTGGCGGCATACGCTCTCTCTGTGCGTTGCCAGATGTTCATGATTTCTGCATTGTCCGCTGCCTCCGGATGCATGTCGGGGTGAATCATGCGGGCGGTACTGCGATAGAGCTTTCTGACTTTTCGAGTTGTATATTCCGTACTGATTTTTGCATTCAGCCCATCCTCTGCGTCCTGCACAAGCTGGTCAAGTTCTTTCTGATATGCCTGCATCTCACGCTGTATATACTTTTCCATTTCATCCATACGTAGTGTTTTGTCTGCATTGACCGACTGCATGATAAAGCCGATTTCCTTCTTGATGCGGATGCACTCGACTTTCAATTGAAAGCTCTCCGTCATCCGATCACCGAAGGTTTTCATATACAGAAGCCAGGTTCCTGCGGCCTCTTTACGCAACTGATCCCGCAAAAGAATCTGCCGCTCGTACTCCTGGTAGCGTTCCGCAGTGATATTTACTAATTCTCTCTTCATGCTTTCGTTCCTTTCCGGCTTGCATCCGGATTTATCCCTCCGCTGCATATATGAACTGAACCCTCAAGACAAGCGGCCATCGTGAGCCAAATTCATCCCACTACCGCCTATCTGAACATCTTTTGGCTTATAAAAGTCTGAAATCATGGCAGTTAAAGCTTGCATCCGGAATGCTTCGACCGTCGATTTTACCTTTCATCATAAAATCATCGATTGTGTGATACCATATTTCATCCAGACAAACGACGATCTCCCCTCCTTCTCGCTCTGAAAATACCTCATGGCGTGTTTCATCACATAAGAAGCTCACCCGACATGGCGTCTGGAGCACATAATAGAGAGCATAAAGCTCCGCTTTCTCCGGAACGAACTCTGTAAGTGAATAAATCTTTCTCACGATGCTTTTCATAACGCTGAAATTACCGAAGAACTGATAAAAATCTAAACGTAAGGCCATAGCATCTTTCGCTTGAAGCAGTATATCCAGTGCTTCTTTTTTCTTTCTGCCGATTCCTTTTACCTGCTTTCCTTCTACATCCGACGCCTGCTCAGCCAGAAGCACATCCGCCATGCGCAGCGAGATTTCCGGCATATGATCATCAAATCTTATCATTTCATTTTTGCGTGAACACATCATGTCATAAAGCTGTCGGATAAGATACGCAAAGTGCTCCCAGCTTTCTTCCACGTATAACCCATAGCGATACATATCCGCCAGTTTATAGGCGGCATTAATATACTGGTCATACTCGTTCTTATTATGAAGCTTCACTTTTTTATCAAGCGTCCAGAACGTATCACATTCAATGCTTCTGCCGGTCAGCAGTTCAATCGCTTTCGCAAACGAGTGATACGCCTTTTCGTAATCTCGTACTCCGAGACAGCCATAATACCAGATGTATCCCAGTCCGATCCACGCATACGTGGTGCCGTTCTCCGCTGCCAACGTGTAGTATTTAAGTGCCAGGTCATATCTGCGTTTCCCATAATAATATCCACCGAGCGCCTCTGCGACCTTCATATCTCCGATGACTTCCATCAGAAAATGGCAGGCTTCCTCAAATGCCGCTTCATCCCCCTCCGGCTCATCATTCGCAAAAAATCTTCTGATGATGATTCTCGCATCTCTTTCCGTCATATCTACATCTCCATTCGTCAGTTCTTCAACATTCGATCTATCCTGTGAATCGACGCAGGCATAAAACATACAGTTATCTTATGTCGACTATAGCTTTACTGTTTACATTTTAAATTATAGTTTGTAAGCAGACATTTTTTTGCACACTGCTTGTATACAAAAAGAGCCATGCGGGGCATGACTCTTTACGTGGATTCTTTTTTCGTTTCATACATCTTAGGGCAAGATAGATACAAGCGGATTCATACTACTAGTACGCCTTGGACTAAAGTATCCATTATCAAGTCCTAGTTAGTTCATGTTTCTAGTCCAAGCCTAGTTAATTTATCTTCTTCCAATGAGCACTGTGAGCAGTGCCTTTGACCTCAACAACACCATCTTTTTTCATCACCTGAAGGATATTTGATACTTTACGAGATTGCTGCTTCTCATCCATATGACTAGGAAAGGTTCCGATTAAAACAGTTCTTAGTTCAAGAACCGTAGCTTCACCCATGGTCTCCAACGCATTTAGTATCATCTGCCTATATACATCGTTCTTTAATCCACGATTAAGCACATAATCTTCTTTATGTCCTACAAGATTTGCAACATTATAGGAAACATATATATGCGGATATCGCCCCTCGACCAGTTTTTCTTTCTTAAGCATTAAGTAATCAGCTTTAGAAATAGTCTCCTTCTTTTGAACCAGATCCAGTAAGAACACCTTACGAAAATCCAGTTTTCCATTGGCATGCAGTAATTCCGTGTAATTTCGATCAAGTATTTTTCCATATAAGGTCACCTTAACACGATTAATATCAGTCAGATCATATGATGGCAGCGGAAAACATTTATCGCGTTGAATCTGATACATCATGGGAATTCCCATTGAATTCGTATCAATCATATATAGGTTGACCATAGCATGGCATAAAAACGTATTACGATAATATGGCGGTTTATAGCCTTCCTCCAAAGTTCTCTCAATAGTTTCAGGAATAAAATTACCTTCGTTAATGAAAACCAGTCGATCTTCAAATTCTTCAACATTAATCTTCCCTCTTAGTTGATAATTCGAATGCGCGATACAGTTATTCAAAACTTCTTTTAATACATCTGGCTCATATTGATATACTTCATCTGGAAATAATGACTGTTGCCCAGGGAGATAACGATACTTTTCATTTCTAATCTTTGCATACACCTTATCCACAGCCAGCAATAACGGCATATCGAAATGTTCATATGCTTTTGGCTTTCCATCGCCACTATATAATGTCCAAGTAATCCGCGGAATAAAGCCGTCAAAATAATGCATCGATTCTGGCTTACCAAGTAAAATTAATGCAGTATTTGTCACCTGCCCATTAATCAGAATGCCAGCTTTATTAAGTATTTCCTCATCGCCCATTCGTTCAAACATTTCACTCGTTCTTTTCTCGGCATTTTGCTTTTGCTGTTTTTTGATGAACAGCTTTCGGGCATATTTAACTGCTTCCTTGTCAAGATCCTTCAATCTAGCATCTGGAACAATTTCCTTAGACCAGTCAAAGCCAATCTGGCTACGAATCAAATCCACTTTGTCCATTGGAAGCGGGCAAAGGTTTTCATCTTCCCTTGCATACGCAGCTCCTTGCCAGGTCGTTGGAATCCCACGAAATGCCGGTGGAATTTGAAAGGCAATGATACGCTTATTATCTATCTTCAGCTCATATATTTCCATGAACGAAAGTCGTTCATTGGTCCCCCCGACAATCTCTTTCTTAAGATTTTGCAAACCACCATCATTGCGATAGGCAGTACCAACTATATCCTTATTATTGGCAACGCCAAAGACCAACCATCCTTCCTTTTTCCCGCGTATATTAGCTTCATTTCCTAATGCAGAAAAATACTTACCTATATCTTTAAAGGAATAATTTGTTTTGGCCTCCTTAAATTCTACTACTTCATTTTCAAAATTATCTATCATTTCGATAATCATTTCTATGAGTTGATGCTCTGTATAGATCATTCACAGTCCTCCTTTGAACTAATTTTTGAACTAAATGTCGCCGATTTTTGAACTAAAATCTTCATTTCTAGTCCAAAGCAGTTATACATCGATGAATACGTTCGTTTTGATTCAGCATTAGATCTAAAATTCTATTTATATTATCTTGCCATATAACTTCATGCATTTAGTTTTCTTCACACCCTATTACTCCAGTATAGCACCCTGATGTCAGCATTGGCCTTAGTCACTGTAATTCTAATTATACCAGACGCAGGGACATATTTCTGCACATCTTGTATATCAAAAAGAGCCATGCGCGGGCATGACTCTGTACGTATAATTTTATATGTTGTTTCCGATGGCGCCGTTCAGCTGAGGGCCTACGTGCCATGGACTACACCTCGCATTTCGATCAGAAGGATGGCGGGGTGATGGCGAAGATGACGCGGGCGTCGATGGTGCCGCGGTTGTGCCATACGTGGGCGGCATACGGCGGGATGCGCACGCTGTCGTCTGCGGTGAGCGGGAACTCGGCACTGTTCATCTCCAGGACGACGCTGTCGCCGGAAATCAGATAAGCGACTTCCTCGCCTTCATGACTACGGGCGTCGCGGTAGGAGCTCATGCCGGCCGGGATGATCATCATGCAGAACTCGATGCTGCCCTTCGTGTCCGGTGTCAGCAGTTCATAGCGCACATCCGGAGCGCTTTTAAAGCCGAGGGAAAGGCGGTCCTCCGGGTGAACGACCGGAGATTCATGGTCTTCTTCGCGGAAAAACATGTAGATCGGTGTGTCCAGCGCAGTGGCGATGCAGCGAAGTGTATTGATCGATGGATTGACCAGGTCGTTCTCGATCTGGCTCAGCATCGACGGTGTAATCTCTGCGAGATTTGCCGTTTTACGCACAGAAAAGCCCTTCGCCGAGCGGATTTCCTGTATCTTTTTACCGAGACTAAGTCCATTCATATATTATTCTCCCTGTATGCCACATAGAAGCGGCAGCTAAAATTATCACACACTAACTCGATGAAGTCAAATGATAGTGAAGTGCGCCTCATATTCTTAATGGTTATGTGCATAATAATATGTTATAGTCATGAGGTTACACTGCATTATTATAAGGAATAAAGGATTTAGAAATGACAAGTACCACCGGAACCATAAAAGAAAACAAGATGGGTGTCATGCCTGTGAAGAAGCTGATCATCAACATGTCTGTACCGATGATGATCTCCATGCTGGTGCAGGCACTCTACAACATCGTCGACTCGATTTTCGTCGCACAGATCAGTGAGAATGCGCTTGCTGCCGTTACCTTTGCCTTCCCTCTGCAAAATCTGATGATCGCAGCGGGCTGTGGCACCGGTGTCGGTATGAACGCCCTTCTATCGCGTTCACTCGGCGAGAAAAACTTCGACTGTGCAGATGATGCGGCGAATACCGGTCTCTTTCTCAGCGCGCTGAACTTTATCGTCTTTCTTCTGGCAGGCATCTTCGTGACCGGCCCGTTTATCGCGAGTCAGACCTCCGTGCCGGAAATCATAGAGGCCGGAGACACCTATCTCCGCATTGTCTGCATGTTCTCGGTCGGGCTTTTCTTCCAGCTGACCTTCGAACGCCAGCTGCAGTCGACTGGCCAGTCTGTACTGTCCATGTGTTCCCAGCTGACCGGTGCCATCCTGAACATCATCTTCGATCCGATCATGATCTTCGGCCTTTTCGGATGCCCGAAGCTCGGCGTCGCGGGCGCCGCCTATGCAACGGTCCTCGGCCAGTGCATCGCGGCCTGCCTCGGTCTGTTCCTGAACCTGCGCTTCAACAAGGAGCTCCACCTGTCGCTGTCCCGCATACTGCATCCGAAGAAGGCGGTCATCGGCCAGATCTACTATGTCGGCGTGCCGTCCATCCTGATGATGGCGATCGGTTCCATCATGACCTACTGCATGAACCTGATTCTCGCCGCCTTCTCCACGACAGCAGCCGCGGTGTTCGGTGTATACTTCAAGCTGCAGAGCTTTTTCTTCATGCCGGTCTTCGGCCTCAACAACGGCCTCATCCCGATTCTCGCCTACAACCTCGGTGCGCGGAAGAAGCAGCGCATCAACGAAGCGCTGAAGTTTGCCATCTCACTCGCGATCTGCATCATGCTCTGCGGAACCCTCGCCTTCGAGCTGATGCCGGAAGTACTTCTTCATTTGTTCAATGCTTCCGACGATATGCTTATGATCGGAATCCCGGCGCTTCGCATCATCGCGATCCACTTCCCACTGGCCGCCTGCGGCATCGTCATGGGTTCCATCTTTCAAGCCTTCAGTCAGAGCTTCTATTCTCTGATCGTTTCCCTCGGTCGCCAGCTCGTCGTACTCATCCCGGTCGCATGGCTTCTTTCACTCAGCGGAAGCGTGCACAATGTATGGTGGTGCTTCTTCATCGCAGAGCTTGTATCGCTGATGCTCTCGATCTGCTTCTTCCGAAAGGTATATCGCAAGAAGGTCGCACCACTGTAATCGCGCAGCCAGCATTTCCCCATTCCTTTACATTCCAGACTATTGTATGATAAAGGATATGATAATGCCGGTTAGCGGCGCACGGATATGCCCCACCAACCGGCGAGGTAAAGGAGTGACAGGATGGCGAAATTTACTCGGCAGGCGATCATGTACAGCACGCTGAAGCTTTTGCAGGTAAAACCGATCGATAAGATCACGGTGCGTGACATCTGTGATCAGTGCGAGCTTACACGAAATACGTTTTACTACTATTTCAGTGATATCTATGAGGTGGTGGAGGAGCTTCTGAAATTCGAGACGGATAAGTCGCTTTCCGAGCAGCAGGAGTTCGACAGTCTGTATGATGCGTATCTTCAGAAGTATCATCTCGTGCTGGAGTATAAGAACGCAGTCTATCATCTGTACCACTCGAAAAACCGAGACATGATTCTCCGGTATCTCTATGACATCACGGAGGATTTCGTCGGGAAGTATGTGCGAAACGAGGTCCGTGGTCATCACCTGAACGAGGAGGACATCCACTTCATCACCCGCTTCTACAGTGGTTCGATGATCGGCAGTATCCTCCGCTGGCTACAGGAGGGCATGAAGGACTCGCAGGAGGAGATCATCTATAAGATATCGATGGCCTACCAGGCGACGATCCAGACGCTCATCCAGCAGATCGAAGCGTCGAAGAAGCCGAATTAACGATCGGCCCGCTCATTTCCGGCAGCCACGGGGTCTGATCCCCGCTGAGATTTTTTCATCCCCTGGCGCCTGGCAGAAAGGGGTCTGACCCCTGTCCATCTATGCACGACTTGAACTGAATCTGACTGACAATCTGATAACAAAAAAGGAGCCGCAGATTGCGGCTCCTTTTGTTCAGTCTACGACACCGCCCTCAACGACCATGGAATCCGGGTTGGTATCCTCACCGAATACGGCCTTCAGGGTCTCATCGTAATCCTTGTGGAAGAAGTTCTCCTCACCGAGGGTCTTGATCTCATCGTTCAAGAAATCGAGCACCGTGCTGTTGCCCTTTGCGACTGCGGCTGCGATGGTGTCATAATCGCCGAGGGTCTCGATGCCGACCGTGAAGCCAGGATTTGCCTTCGCCCATGCGATGACCTCTGTGTTATCGGTGGAGAATGCATCGCCTCTGCCATCGAGGAGCGCGTTGTACGCATCGGCATACGCATCATACTTCTGGAGCTTCACCTCCGGGTAGTTCTTCTCGAAGTAGGTCTCTGCCGTGGTTCCCTTTGCGACGATGAGGGTCTTATCCTTCAGCTCATCGATGGAGCTGATCACGGCGCTGTCCGGTGAAACGACACCGAGTGCGACCTTCATGTACGGCAGTGCAAAATCGACCTGCTCCTGTCTTTCCGGCGTCACGGTGAAGTTTGCGAGGACAATGTCTACCTTACCGGTCGCCACGTACTCTACGCGAGACGCAGGGTCGAGGGAGGTGAACTCTACGTTTACGCCGAGGTCATCTGCGATTCTGTGTGCATAGTACACATCATAGCCCTGGTACTCACCCTTATCATCGACATAGCCGAAAGGTGCCTTATCTGAGAAAACGCCGATCTTTACGGTTCCGGACTGCTTGATCTCGTCAAGTGTACGGAAATTACCGCTTGCAGCTGCGCTGGTCTCCGCTGCTTCCGTTGCGGCAGCTGTAGTAGCGTCTGTCGCAGCCTCTGTGGCAGCCTTCGTTGCGGCAGCGGTCGTCGCCGCGGCAGTGGTTGCGTCCGGTGTAGAGGAAGCGCCGCATGCAGCCAGACTCGCTGCTGCTACGATGGCGGTAAATGCTGCAAATACTGACTTTTTCATAATTTTTCTCCTTTTTTAGTGTTGTTCAGCATCTTCATGTCGATCTTTCGGATTCTCCATGCGCTGAACGGCTGATTAGAATGTTATGTAAATGTATATATGTTCATCTGCGTTCGCTTTCCGGACAGCTACCGCAGGATAAACCACCTCACTCCACGTCGTTCTTCCGTTTCTTCGCGACGAACTCGAAGTTCTCGAGGAACTCCTTCGCGCGTTCGCTCTTCGGATGGGTGAAGAAATCTTCCGGCGTCGCCTCCTCGACGATATGACCGTCATCCAGGAAGATGATCCGGTCGGCGATGGCTCTCGCGAAGGCCATCTCATGGGTGACGATCAGCATTGTCAGCCCCTGCTCTGCGAGCTCGAGCATGACGTCGAGTACCTCACGAACCATCTCCGGGTCCAGCGCCGCGGTGACCTCATCGAACAGCATCATCTCCGGGTGCATCTCGAGGGCCCGTACGATCGCGACACGCTGCTTCTGTCCACCAGACAGCATACGCGGATAGGCGTTTTCCTTATCGGCGAGTCCGACGCGCCGAAGAAGCTCTCTGGCTTCCTTCTCCGCATCCGCCTTCGAACGCTTCTGCACCTTCTGCGGTGCCATCGTGATGTTATCGAGGATCGTTTTATGCGGAAAAAGGTCATAGCTCTGGAACACCATGCCGATCTTCTGCCGGTACTTCGACATCTCCGCACTGCTCTTTCCCGAGATTTCCTCTCCGTCGAGGGCGATGCTTCCATGATTGATCGTCTCGAGACCATTGATGCAGCGGAGCAGTGTCGATTTTCCGCAGCCGGACGGTCCGAGCAGGACGACGACCTCGCCCTTCCTTACGTCGAGATCGATCCCCCGGAGGATCTCGAGCTCGCCGAACGATTTATGTAGATCTTTGATTGAAAGCTGTATGTCAGCCATATCACCTTTTTCCTTTCTATACCGGAGCCAGGCGGCCCCTCGGGAGTTTATGGGGTCAGACCCCCTTACGAAAACCTTAATTTTTCCAGCGCTTCTCGAGATAGCGGGCCAGCATCGAGATCGGCCAGCAGGAGAAGAAGTAGAGGAAGAAGACGACGCCGTAGATCGGGAGCGCCGCGGTCGGGTAGGCGAAGCGGTTCGCGTCGATGATCTGCTGTCCGGTCTTCAGGACCTCCACGACGCCGATCAGGACGATCAGCGAGGTGGTCTTAATCATACGGGTGATCAGGTTGATCGCCAGCGGGATCAGGCGGCGAAGCGTCTGCGGGATGATGACGTAGAGGCTGGTTTGCAGCGGGGTCATCCCGAGGGCCGCTGCGCTTTCGTACTGGTGCTTCGGGATACTGATGAGGGCCCCTCGTACGAGGTCTCCCATCTCCGCGGTGCCCCAGAGGACGAAGACGATGACGGCACTGAGCTCACCGGAGAGATTGATTCCGAAGGCCCGGGTCGTACCGAAGTACACGATGAAAAGTAACACCAGCTGCGGCATGATACGGATGAAATCGAGGTACACGCGGCTCAATGCCTTCGTGACCGGATTCTTCCTCGTCATGAGCATACCGAAGAGGATGCCCAGCGGGATGGAAATCAGTACGGCGATGAGCGAGATACGAATGGTCACCCAGAGTCCGCCCAGCAGTCGGATGAAATTGTTGCCCTTAAACAGGATCGAGATCGCCGGTGCCTTCTTCTGATCCGCGGCTGCCTGTGCTGCCGCGATGGCCTCCGGTGTGGCGGCGGCCAGCAGCTTCATCCCGAGGCCGCGGAAGCTGTCTGCGAAGTGCAGAAGTTCGAGGCCGAACGCATTGGCAACGTGATTAATGACCGAATCCAGCATAGCGCAGCCTCCTTTCAAGTAAGGTTCCGAGAATGGAAATCGGAAGCAGGATGATGAGGTAGGCGATGACCAGCATGCCGAGGGCTTCCGGGGTCTTATAGTAGAGACCGATGAGGTCCTTCGCGACGTACATAAGGTCCGCTAGGGCGATGCCGCTGAACACGGAGGTTTCCTTCAAGAGGAAGATGACATTCGCCACGAGGGAAGGTACCGAAACGGCCATGGCCTGTGGGAGGATGACACTCCACATTGTCTGCACCGGGGTCATCCCGAGGCTGAGTGCTGATTCCTTCTGGATCGGCTCGACGGTTTCGAGACCGGAACGGAAGGCTTCGGTCATGTAGGAGCCGCCGAGGAAGGCGAGTCCGACGATACCGCAGAGCTCCGCGGACCAGCGGATGCCGATCTTCGGAAGACCGAAATACAGGAAAAAGAGCTGTACGAGCAGCGGCGTGTTGCGGCTGAGCTCGACATAAACGGAAACGATCTGGCGCAGCACCGGGATCCGGTAGTACTCGACTGCACTGCACAGGATGCCGACGACGGTCGCGAGCACGATGCCCAGGGCACCGATCGTAAGCGTCAGCCGCGCAGCCTCGACGTACATCGGAATGTACTGCTGAATAAACTGAAAATCCAAACTTTTGCTCCTTTGTAAAAAAGAAAAAAGGACCCGCGATGTGCGAGTCCTCTTCGTCCCAATCAAAATAGATCCTATATTTCTAATAGATCCTATCTTCCCGGATGAAATTCAACGCACATCAAAGACGCCCTATGGCAAGCCATACAGCAGCAACAGCAACAACATGTATTCATATTACGGTTGCTTCTGAACGTCATGTGCGTTTCCTCCTGAAAGATTTTTCCGGCAGGTCTAATTCCTACTTCCCTACTGGAATTTGCTCAACTTTATCACCTAGAAGTGCTGACGTCAATGCTTTCGGCCGGATTCTGCTATCACCATTCGGAATAGAAGTGAAAACCCCGACATGTCATGCACGCCGGGGTCTTCAGGTTCATTTTTCAGGATAATAGTAAAAAATACTGGAAACAGTATTTCATCGCGATTACAGAATGTCGATGTGCTCACCTGCGAGGGCCTTGTTCATGCTGCGGACAGCACAGAACTTACCACACATACTGCAGGTATCGCTGTGGTCGTCCTCCGGGAGACGGTCGTTACGGATCTTCTTTGCGGTCTCCGGATCGAGTGCACACTCGAACTGTGCGTCCCAGTCCAGGGCCTTACGTGCATCGGCCATCTTATCGTCGATGTCACGCGCATGTGGGATCCCCTTCGCGATATCCGCTGCGTGGGCAGCGATCTTCGAGGCGATGATGCCCTGCTTTACATCCTCAAGGTTCGGAAGTGCGAGGTGCTCTGCCGGTGTGACATAGCAGAGGAAGGATGCGCCGTTCATCGCGGCGACAGCACCACCGATGGCTGCCGTGATGTGATCATATCCCGGTGCAATATCCGTCACGAGCGGTCCGAGAACATAGAACGGTGCGCCCATGCAGAGAGTCTTCTGTACTTCCATATTTGCAGCGATCTGGTTCAGTGGCACATGGCCCGGACCCTCGACCATGACCTGAACGTTATGTGCCCATGCACGCTTCGTGAGCTCACCGAGACGTACGAGCTCTTCGATCTGGCATACATCGGTCGCATCCGCGAGACAGCCCGGACGGCAGGCATCACCGAGGGAAATGGTGACATCATACTCCTCACAGATATCGAGGATCTCGTCGAAGTACTCGTAAAACGGGTTCTCCTGACCGGTCATGCTCATCCATGCGAACACGAGGCTGCCGCCACGGCTGACGATGTTCATCTTCCGCTGGTGCTTACGGATCTGCTCGATGGTCTTCCGGGTGATACCACAGTGCAGGGTCACGAAGTCGACACCATCCTGCGCGTGCAGGCGGATGACATCGAGGAAATCCTTCGCGGTCAGGGTATCGAGGTCACGCTGGTAGTGAATGACGCTGTCATAGACCGGAACCGTACCGATCATCGCCGGACACTCCTTACAGAGCTTCTGACGGAACGGCTGCGTATTTCCATGGCTGGAGAGATCCATGATGGACTCCGCACCCATGCGAACAGCACTCATCACCTTCTCCATCTCGAGATCATAATCCTTCATATCTCTCGACACACCGAGGTTTACATTGATCTTCGTCCGAAGCATCGAGCCGACACCCTCCGGATCCAGGCAGGTATGGTTCTTGTTTGCGCAGATCGCGACCTTACCCTCTGCCACCAGCTGACGAAGCTTCTCCTCCGTCATATGCTCCTTCTCTGCGACGATCTTCATCTGCGGCGTTACGATACCCTTCCGCGCCGCATCCATCTGTGTTGTATAGTTCTGCATATTTTCTCCTTTTCTGATCTGGAATAAAAAAGAGAACACCCGCAGGTGTCCTCTCAGATTCATAAACGTACAGAAGACGTCTCATCCTAAGTATTTACCTACGTTGGCATTATCCAAATCAGGTTGCGGGTCGAGATTTCTGAATCTCCTCTCAGCCGACAGCAGTCAGCTCCCCTCTTTGTTAATTTCGTTCTTAAATTATAGAGTGCCGGCACTCCTTTTTCAAGCCCGTTTTTGCAAAATGCAGACACAAAAATTCAGTACTAATTGACGTTCTTCGTCGCGACGATCGGTACGCCGGTCTCGGCGACATCCTCCAGGATTACATCTCCGATATGAACCGGTGCCTGCACCGAAACGCCCTTCAGCGCCTTCACACACTCGAAGATCTTCCCCTTCGGAATATCCTCCTTCGTCTTCACCGACACCATATCATGGTCTCCACCGGTCACACGTACCGTCGAGGTCACGATTCTCGTCGGATTCGTCACTTCCTTCCGCGCATAGACATCACCACGCTTACAGGTATTTCCCGTAACACTTACTACCTCCCCGCCATCGATCTCCACTGTCAGAGGACATCCCATCGGACAGCCGATGCAAATCAGTTTTCTCTCTTCCATCGTCATGCCTCCTCTATCTTCACCGTGATCGTCCTGAGATCCGGATACTTCTCGAGCTGCTCCTTCGTGAGTCTGATCTCCTCCATCTCACCCGGTGCTACCACCGGACGCTTCTTGTGGATCACTCTCTCGTCATCGAAATATGCGCTGACATAGCAGTTCTTGTAGACAGCGCCCACACGGAAACGAACCGTCAGGTTCTCGTCCATGCGCTCCACGTTGATGGTGCCCGGAACGGTATAGCGCACGCCCTCGATCGGATGCAGCGTGATCTCGTGGCCGCCCTGCACACGTGCCTCACCCAGCTTTACGTACGCTGCCGCATTACGTCCTGCCGCAGCAGCCTCCTCGGAAACATAGTCGACGAGATCATGTACGTGCAGCACGTTACCGCAGGCGAAGACACCCTCGATGCTGGTCTCCAGGCTTTCATTTACCTTCGGACCAGAGGTGACCGGGTTTATATCGACGCCCATCCCTCTCGAAATCTCGTTCTCCGGAATCAGACCGACCGACAGCAGCAGCGTATCACAGCTGTACTCCTCCTCGGTGCCCGGAATCGGCTTCCCGTGGCTGTCCACCTCCGCGAGTGTGATGCCCTCGAGGCGCTCCTTCCCCTTGATATCCACGACGGTATGGCTCAGCTTCAGCGGGATCCCATAGTCGTCGAGACACTGCACGATGTTTCGCTTGAGTCCGCCGGAGTACGGCATCAGCTCCGCCACGACCTTCACCTTCGCACCCTCGAAGGTCATACGTCTCGCCATGATGAGGCCAATGTCTCCGGAACCGAGGATCACCACCTCCCGTCCAGGCATGAAGCCCTCCATGTTGACGAGACGCTGCGCCGTACCTGCAGAGAAGATACCGGCCGGACGATAGCCCGGGATATTCAGCGCACCTCTGGAACGCTCACGGCATCCCATGGCCAGTACGACGGCCCGCGCCTGGATCTCGAAGAGACCCTCTTCACGGTTCATCGCGGTTACTACCTTCGCCGGGCTGATATCCATGACCATGGTGTTCAGCTTATACTCGATGTTCATCGCACGCACCTCGTCGATGAAACGTCCTGCGTACTCCGGTCCGGTCAGCTCCTCCTTAAAGGTATGCAGTCCGAAGCCGTTATGGATACACTGGTTCAGAATACCGCCCAGCTCCTTATCTCTCTCGAGGATGAGGACACTGTCCACGCCGCTTTTCTTCGCAGAAATCGCAGCAGCCAGTCCTGCCGGTCCTCCGCCTATAATTACGATATCATACGCTTTCATGTTGTGCTGCCTCCCTCTTATAACGAATCCTTATTGGTTCCGACGACGATCTTCGACTCTCCACCGGATTTTGTGATGTCAAACATGCTGACATGCCGCTCACGTGCGAGGATCTCCATGGTTCTCGGTGAACAGAAGCCTGCCTGACAGCGACCCATACCGGCTCTCGTTCTGCGCTTCACGCCGTCGAGTGACTTCGCACCGAGCGGACGGTGGATGGCATCGAGGATCTCTCCCTCCGTGATCATCTCGCAGCGGCAGATGATATTACCATAGGCCGGATTCTTCTTGATAAGTTCGATTCTCTCTTTCTTCGAGAGTGAATCCGGATCCAGAACACCTTTTCTTGTGACAACGAAGTTCTCGTTCTTCTCCAGATTCAGCTTCTCTCTCAGGATCTCTGCCACCATCTCGCCGATCGCCGGTGAGCTGGTGAGACCAGGAGACTCGATACCTGCACAGTCGATGAAGCCCTTGGCATCCTCGAGCTCTCCGATCAGGAACTCATGGCCATCCTCGTGTGCACGAAGTCCTGCGAAGGAGGTGATCACCGAACGCATCGGGATGTTCTTCACATTCATACCGCACTTCGTGATGACCTGATCGAGGCCCTCTCTCGTCGTATTGGTTCCTTCCTTATCCTCGATGTCGATGGCGGTCGGTCCGAGAATGAGGTTTCCATGTACCGTCGGGGCAACCAGGATGCCCTTACCGAACTTGCCAGGCAGTGCGAAAATCGTCTTGCTGACGAGATTACCTGCGGTCTTATCGAGGAGGCAGTAGTCACCTCTTCGCGGGGTGATGTGGATCTTCTTCGCACTCACCATGTTGTGGAGCCTGTCTGCGTAGACGCCGGCAGCATTGACCACATACTTCGTTTCGAAGCTGCCCTGATTTGTCTCGATCGCCCAGCCGCCCTCGATCGGATGCAGGCCGGTCACTTCGGTATCAAACTTAAACTCGACACCGTTCACGCAGGCGTTCTCTGCCATCGCGATGTTCAGGTTGAACGGGCAGACGATGCCGGCGGTCGGTGCATACAGCGCTGCGTATGCGTCGTCGGAGATATTCGGCTCCATCGCCCGGAGCTCCTCCCGGTTCAGGATGCGGAGCTCCGGGACACCGTTCGCGACACCGCGGTCATACAGCGCCTGAAGCTTCGGCATATCCTCCTCAGAGAGACATACGACCAGGGAACCGTTCTTCTTAAACGGGAAGTCCAGATCCTTCGACAGCTGCTCCATCATCTGGTTTCCACGCACATTCAGCTTCGCCATCAGAGATCCCGCCGCAGCATCATATCCGGCATGGACGATTGCACTGTTGGCCTTCGATGTACCACAGCATACATCCTCTTCTTTTTCGATTACACATGCGTTCACTTTATAGCGTGACAGCTCTCTCGCGACAGCTGCACCGGAGACGCCTGCTCCGATAATGATTACATCATACATATTCCAGTCACTCCTTCTATCCCTTATCTGCTCTGCTTTCACAGTGTACGCCCCGGTTTTTCGCGGGGCAATGCACTGCAAAAATTTTACAGCCGCTTTACAGCTTCTGTACTTTTTTAAAAAGAGCCTGTCAAGAAAACGCACCTATCATGCGCTTATCCTGACAGGCTCTCTCATCTCATGCCTTCACGATCTTAAGTTTCTTTCATCACCACGGGATGGCGTTGTACAGTAAAACGGCGACGATACCACCGATGATCGGTCCGATCACCGGAACGATCAGGCCGTAACTGAAATTCGAATCGCCCTTGCCCTTGATCGGCAGAACCGCGTGAGCGATACGAGGTCCGAGGTCTCTCGCCGGGTTGATCGCGTAGCCTGTCAGACCGCCGAGCGACATACCGATCGAAACGATGATGCCGAATACGAATAACTTATCAACACCAGTTGCAAGGCCGGTCACATTGCCGATGCCCTTGATGGCGAATACGAGAACGAATGTACCAACAGCCTCAGAAAGGATGTTCAGTGCTCTGTTATCTACAGAAGGACCGGTACTGAACACACCGAGCTTCGCGCCAGGATCGTCGGTCGCGTCGAACTGCGCCTTGAAGAGCAGGTAAACGATGCAAGCACCTACAAACGCACCTGCGATCTGTGCGATGATGTAACCAGGAACCATGGACCAGGCGAAGCTGCCTTCGACCGCCAGTGCGATGGTCAGTGCCGGATTAAAGGATGCACCGGAAGCTTCTCCGAAGATAAAAGCAGGTACCAGAACCGCGAGGCCCCATGCCAGGGTGATCTGAATCGAACCTGCGCC
The DNA here is from genome assembly GCA_934229835.1 of uncultured Oribacterium sp. GTDB lineage: Bacteria > Bacillota > Clostridia > Lachnospirales > Lachnospiraceae > Oribacterium. The sequence goes on from CAKQED010000026.1 coordinate 18,779, forward strand.
CTTCATACCGGACTTGTTCAGTGTTACGTTTGCTACGACACCATCACCGAGGATAATCAGCATCATCGTGCCTAAAAACTCACCTATATACGGTAACATATTACTTCCTCCTGTTTATTTCCCCTTGATTGTCTTTATGGGCACCGGATGGCGTTTCACCATCCGGCATAATCCCATCTGAATTTCATTCACATCGAGCTGCAGGATGGTCTGTACCTGATCTGCAGACTTTCCATCAAGCTTCGATATCAGTCTTCCTTCGCCCAACCGTACGCATACTTGACCGCCTTGTTCCAGCCCTTGATCTTCTTCGCTCTGTCTTCGTCAGAGATCTTCGGCTCGAAGGTCTGATCGATCGCCCAGTTCTTGATGACGTCTTCCTTGCTGGTCCAGTAGCCTACGGCGAGACCTGCGAGGTATGCAGCACCCATCGCGGTGGTCTCGACACACTTCGGACGCTCAACCGGCGCGTTGATGATATCGGACTGTGTCTGCATCAGGAAGTTGTTGGCACTTGCGCCACCGTCCACCTTCAGTGCAGCGAGCTCGATACCGGAGTCCGCCTTCATCGCCGTCAGAACATCATTTACCTGATATGCGAGGGACTCGAGGGTCGCACGGATGATGTGGTACTTATTGACACCACGTGTGATACCTACGATGGTTCCTCTTGCGTACTGATCCCAGTGCGGAGCACCGAGGCCGGTAAATGCAGGAACCACGTAACATCCGTTGGTATCCTTTACCTTCTTCGCCATATACTCGGAATCCGGTGAAGAATCGATGATACGAAGCTCATCTCTCAGCCACTGAACCGCTGCACCTGCGACGAAGATGGAACCCTCGAGTGCGTAATTTACCTTGCCGTCGAGTCCCCATGCGATGGTGGTTACGAGACCGTTCTTCGAGAAGATCGGCTTCTCACCGGTGTTCATCAGCATGAAGCAGCCGGTGCCGTAGGTGTTCTTCGCTTCACCAGGATTGAAGCAGGTCTGTCCGAAGAGTGCAGCCTGCTGGTCACCCGCTGCACCGGCGATCGGGATCGCGCCACCGAGGTACGAAGGATCTGACTCGCCGTATACGAAGCTGGACGGCATCGGTGTCGGCAGCATGCACTTCGGGATATCGAGCTCTGCGAGGATCTCATCATCCCACTCAAGTGTGTTGATGTTGAAAAGCATCGTACGGGAGGCGTTGGAATAATCGGTTACATGCACGCGGCCCTTGGTCAGCTTCCAGATCAGCCATGTCTCGACGGTACCGAACAGGAGCTCACCCTTCTCTGCTCTTTCTCTTACACCCTCTACGTTATCGAGGATCCACTTTACCTTCGTGCCTAAGAAGTACGCATCGATGACGAGACCGGTTTTCTCTCTGAACTTATCGGTGAGGCCCTTCTCCTTCAGGCTGTCACAGTACTCGGAGGTTCTGCGGCACTGCCATACGATCGCATGATATACCGGCTCGCCGGTTTCCTTATCCCAGACGATGGTGGTCTCTCGCTGGTTGGTGATACCGATACCTGCGATATCCTCTGCGGTTGCGCCGATCTTGTTGATCGCCTCGACGGCTACACCGAGCATGCTCGCCCAGATCTCCTCTGCATCATGCTCTACCCAGCCCGGCTTCGGGAAGTACTGTGTGAACTCACGCTGTGCAACGCTGCACATCTCACCCTTCTCGTTGAACAGGATACACCGGTTACTCGTCGTTCCTGCATCCAGCGCCATTACATACTTAGCCATACCTTTTTCTCCTTTGCTCAATGTTTCTGCATGTTTTTCATCACGCGCCATAAGTAATCAAAGATCGTTCCGTTCCAGTTTTTCATCTCCCAGATCACATGCCATGTAGTTTGACTACTGTTTGATGAACCCATATCTATAAGTCCCAGGTCGCTCAGCTTATAGACCATCTGAACCAGCCAGACCAGCCGTTCATCTACATCTCCCAAACCGCATGGTTTGTAGAGGAAACAGCAATCGCACCCGCAGACAGAGCCGCCATCACCGATTCCTTATCGGAGATCAGCCCTCCTGCGATGATCGGCGTCTTCGACTTCGCACAGGCGTTTGCGATGATCTTCGGCATCACGCCCGGCAGAACCTCGATGAAGTCCGGTCGTACCGCGTGTTGCTGCTGCCGGATGTTTTCATACGCCATCGAATCCAGCAGGAAGTAGCGTAGAACGGTAAACATCTGAAGCTCTCTGGCTCTTCTGATCAGCGCTGCCTTCGTCGATATGATCCCATCTGCCTCTGTGGTCTTTTGGATGAAATCCACCACGATTTCCTTACTGCTCAGTCCGCTGATCAGGTCGATGTGGACCATCGCCACCTTCCCCGCGTCCTTCACTTTCTTTACGATCTCACCGATGGAACAGATATCTCCGAATAAGATGAAGACGACACGGATGTCCTCTATAGAACAGCAGATCTCCACATCCTCCATGCTCTTCACCGCTGCGATGATCGGATTACCCTCGACAGCTTCATAAAATGACCGCACCCTCTGTACCTCCTCCTATTTTTGGGCAATAAAAAAGAGCGGCACAGTCTGACAGCCTTCCAGCTGGTTCCCATTCGCTCTCCTATCACGGCTTCGCTCTTCAATTACATTTAACTATATGTAATATAACATATTGCACAATAATTTGCAATGCCGCCGATATATTTTGTACAAAATATGCTATTTGCACAAAATTTCATACATTTTACGTCGTTTTCAAACCGAAACATGATATTTCTTTATGCATTTTTAATAAAAATCATTTCCATAATCAACATTTGTCAATAAAATATCAATCGCGAATTCGTAAATGTCCAAACGTAGATTATATGGTCGTTGACGATTCTTTTTTGGTATCACATTCGGAGAAGCAGCTCCTTCGCGACGATGTTACCGCCCTCCAGGTAGTAGCGTGGCACGCGCTTGCTGACGGCGCAGATGAGCTCGTACGGGATGGTGCCGGCGAGCTCTGCGAGCTTCTCGACCGGCTGCTGTGTGCCGAAGATCTCCACGACACTTCCGACGTCAACATTGACCTTATCCGTAAGATCGATCATGCACATATCCATGCAGATCTTGCCACGCTGGGCAGCCGGACCGTCGACGGTCATCAGACTGCAGCGGTTTGACAGCACACGGAAGAAGCCGTCGGCATAGCCATACGGCACGACGCCGATACGCTCCTTTTTCGTGGTCGCGTAGATGCCGCCGTAGCTGATATGCGTACCGGCCGGATAGATTTTAATCGTGCTGACCGTCGTCTTCAGTGACATGAGAGGCCGGAGGCCGAGCTTCCGCGCGAACTCGCCATAGCCGTACAGCAAGAGGCCCGGGCGCACCATATCGAGCCAGGTCTCCGGATAATCCACGGTCGCACCGGTGTTAGCGCAGTGCCGGAGGACGAAACGGTTCACCCACTTCGCCTCGACGGCAGCGATTACGTCCGTGAAAAGCTTGAACTGATGCTCTGTGTACGCCCGGCAGTCCTCGCCCGGCTCGTCGGCCACTGCGAAATGCGTGAAGATACCCTCCGCCTCGAGACCTGGCAGCCGGCACGCCTCCACGATCCCGTCGACGCCATGCTGGAAATAATCGCCGTCACAGATGTAGCCGAGTCGTGACATGCCGGTATCTACCTTGATATGGATCTTCAGCGTTCCGCCGTACTTCACCGCCTCCGCACTGTATTCATGCGCCTTCGCCTCACAGGTCACGGCCTGCGTGATGTTGAAGCAGATCAGCCGGTCGACCTGCTCCTTCGGCGTGTGCCCGAGAATCAGAATCGGCATCGTGATGCCGTGAAACCGGAGCTCCATCGCTTCGTCAATGCTGGAGACCGCGAGGTAATCCGCGCCGAGCTCCTGCAGCTTCTTCGCGATATGTACCGAGCCGTGCCCGTAGGCGTCGGCCTTCACCACACCGAGAAACTTCCGGTCACGCCCGATATAGTCCCGGATCGTATGATAGTTGTAGCTCAGGGCATCGAGATCGATCTCCGCCCAGGTCCTCCGAAGTGTTGACGTCATATCTGTAGATTTCATCGCATGCAGCCTCCTTTGATACTCTAGTTATACCATGCTTTCAGCACACGAAACATTGAAATACTGCATGTTAAAATCCCATTGGAAGGTTTGCATAATCAATCGAATAAAAAAACTCGGCCGAAACCGAGTTTTTCTTTAGCATTTTTTATCCGATGCTGATCGACCAGCTGTTCGTATAGGTCTCCTCCGGCTCCACGGTGATGAAGTCCGGCTTTGTTTCGAACTCGTCGATGACGCCGTCCGTCGATGGGAGGGACGACCATGGCTCGATGCAGACGAACGGAGCGTCGGTCTCCGGGGCGTGCCAGATGCCGAGGTACGGCATGTCCGGGAAGGTCACGGTGACCTTCTTCTCGTCCTTCTGCGAGCCCAGGGTGACGGTATGCGGCATATCCTTCAGGATGATGGCATCGTGGTCAAACAGGCTATGCTGCAGCGGCAGATAGCGTCCCTCCGCCAGCGCGTAGTCATGCATGCCGCCACTGATCGTATAGTGCTCCGTGAGCTCCATCTGCTTCGGCGTCGAGACCTCGTGGAAGTCGAGCCGGTAGTCCTCGAAACGGAGCGCCGGGTTCAGCGGCACATTGAAGCCCGGGTGGATGCCGTAGCCGAAACGCATGGTGCGCGCATCACGGTTCCTCAGCTGAAACTTCACGTTCAGCGTTTTTCCACATAAGCGATAGAAGATATCCACGGTCCAGTCGCGGTCATAGAGCTGCCGCGTCGACGCATCCGACGTAAGCTGCAGATGCAGGAAAGCTGCTCCTGCCGGGTCTTCTGCACCATCCAGTGCGATGTCCTGCCCCTCATTCTCCACCTTCGTGAGCTCATAGTCCCTGAGGAAGCCATGCTGCCCCATCTCATGCAGTGTGCCATCCATCTTATAATGATTATTCGTGAGCCGCCCGATGCACGGGAAGAGCTGCGGCGCATGCCGCTTCCAGTACCTCGCATCCCCGATCCAGATATACTCCGTCTTATCCGCATCCCGCAGCGACACGAGCTCTCCGCCCTTACTCGACACCTGCACTTCCATCTCACTGTTCTTCAGTGTATAAATCATCGCTACCTCCTCAGGTCGTCATTTCTATAACGATATAACTATATCCTACTTTCAGATAGATGGAAAGCCCGGAAAACCTCCGTCGATGGCGGTTCTCCGGGCTCTTAGCGAGCTCTTAGCGGACTGTAGCTTACAACCCCATATCTTTATACTGATAAACGCTATCCATCAGGCGCGGCGCTATAAGGACTACGTCTTACAGTCCCATATCTTCGCGGTAGGAATTAATCATCGAGCCGGCAAGAAGGATCTTCTTCTCGGATTCGGTGACATCCTTCAGTTCGAGCTTCATCTCGCGGGCTTTCGTTCCGTCGGCGCTGATCACGCTTGCCGTGACCTCCGTGGCGCCGTCTGCGACGGCCTGACGGATACCCGGAAGCCATACATACTCGCCGACCGCAAGGTCAATGTTCTCGTCCGGATACGTAAATGGCAGCATACCCCAGTTTACGCAGTTGCTGCGGTAACGCTTCGTCGCGTAGTCGATGCAGATGTTCGCGAGGCCGCCGAGCACCTTCTGGCAGGAAGCCGCATACTCACGTGCGGAGCCATCGCCCGGGCGCTTCGCATACAGTACCGAACCGATGCCGGTAGACTTCATGAGCTGTGACAGCACTTCCGGAGCATCCGCATTGATGCCGACAGCATGAAGAACGGAGTAGAACTTCTGCGCGGTCGCTGCATCGCCGGCGAGTCTTGCCTTCTCGAAGGCCTGTGCAGCCTTCGCGTTCGGCACGTACTGCGGATCCTTACGCTGCAGGGTGAACTCGGATATCTTGTACGGATTCGAGCGGTAGGATGCGGTCTCACCGGACGGGATCAGCTCATCGGTCGTGGTGACATCATCGCGGATGACGGAGGCTACCTGAAGGAGGAGATGATCGGTCAGGGCGACCATCTCCGGCCAGTCCTTGATCGCCGGGCCGTACTGAATCTCGGTCTCCGGCTCCGCCTTGCCATATCCGTTGTAGACGATGTTCTCATAGATGCGCTCATCGAATTTATACTTCGGATACTGAATGTTCTCGAAGATATCCTTCATCTCCTCCGCAGAGGTCAGAAGACCACCGTTGAACGCGGTTGCGGCGATGGATCTCGAATCCATCAGCGCTGCACTCGCGACCTGACCCTGACCTGGCTTACTGCCCTCACGGTTCGGGAAGTTACGGGTGGAATGACGGATGGAGAAGGCATTATTCTCTGGGCAGTCGGATGCACCGAAGCATGGGCCGCAGAATGCTGTCTTCACACGTACACCGTGGATCATGAGCTCGTTCATCGCACCGATCCGGTTCAGCTCGACCATGATCGGCTGGGATGCCGGATATACGTTAAATGCGAACTGACCGAGCGGCTGCTTTCTTTCGTGCGCTACCTGCTCCACCGCGTAGATGTTCTCGAAGGAACCTGCCGCACAGCCGGCGATGGCTGCCTGATCCACGCGGATACGACGATCGACCGGGAAGGCATCCGAGAGCGTATCTCCAGCATTGACCCACGGAACGATCTTCTCCTCGAGGTTCGGGTGAATATCCGGAGTGTTTTCGAAGGTCTTTACTGCCTGCTCCTCGACCCACTTCGCATACTTCTCCGGCTCCGCGATGACCTCACGAAGCGGGAAGGCGTTGCTTGGGTGGTACGGAAGGGCGATCATCGGCTCGACGGTATCGAGGTCGATCTCAACGACCGCATCATAGAGAGCGGCATCGCCCGGCTGCATCTTCTTGTAGTCCTGCGGACGCTTGTGGGTCTCAAAGTACTCCTTTACGACATCATCCGTCTCCCATATGGAGGAGAGACATGCGGACTCCGTGGTCATGGTGTCGATACCGTTACGGAAATCCATGGACATGGAGTGTACACCCGGTCCGATGAACTCGAGGATCGCGTTCTTCACGAACTTGTTCTTAAAGGTCGCACCGATCAGGGTGAGGGCCACATCCATCGGGCCGACCCATGGCTTCGGACTGCCGTGCAGAAGCACTGCGATCACCTTCGGGCACCTGATCTCATAGAGCTTGCCGATCATCGCCTTCGCGAGCTCCGGACCACCCTCACCGATGGAAACGGAACCCTGGGTGCCATAACGTGTGTGGGAATCGGACACGATCGCCATGTCGCCGGACTTGATCAGCATCTCACGCATATACTGGTGGATGACCGCCTCGTGTGGCGGAACGAAGATACCGCCGAACTTATGGCAGGCGGTCTCTGCGTACTTATGCACATCCGTGTTGATGGTACCGCCGACGGCTGCGAGGCAGTTGTGGCAGTTCGTGAAAACGGTCGGCATCGGAAATTCCTTTAAGCCAGATGCAACTGCCGTCTGCAGGATGCCGACGTACGTGTTGTCATAGACACCCATCTCATCGAAGCGGATCTGGAGATTCTCCATATCGCCGCTGTGGTTGTGTGCCTTCAGCACCTGGTAGCTCAGCGTCTGCTGCTTCGCTGCCGAGAGGTCGACCTCCGGATGCTCCGAAACCGACGCCAGCACATCATCATGTAAAACAAGCTGTGGACCCTCATGTAACTTGATCATTTTATCTCTCCTTTTCCTTAGATATCCGTCTTAAATACGACCAGTACGCAGGTAGCAGAATCTGTAAAGTCATACTCATATCCTCCTATGGATCTCTCTATTCAGTTTTTGAATCCCATCAGCGGATATATACATATCCGTCCATGATGCGACGTGCCGTTCTCGTTACGCCGCCCTTCAGTACGGTCTCACCATCCATCTTCATATCGACTTCGGTTACACCGGAGGAGTGACCGAGGCGGATGATGTCGCCCTCTACCGGACGCACGAGCTCGGACACGATGGTTCCCGGAATCTTCGCTGCAGCGCCGCTCGCGACGGCAACGGTCATCGGATATGCCTTATGCAGCATGCCGACGGAAATCGCACGTACGCAGAGATCCATCGCATCTGCCGAAACGGTCTTACCATCCATGTTCACATAGTCCTGCGGTGCGCTCACGATCGATACCTTCGGTGCGGAGGTTGCCTTCGTGCGGGCCTCCATATAATCCTCGACGAAGCCGATCTTCTGTGCGGCCATACCACGGATGCGCTCGATGTGTTCCATGACCTCTTGGTTGTTATTGAGCTTGGTCAGCTCGGTACCCTGGATGCCGAGATCGGATGCCTTTATGAAGACAACCGGATTTGAGCAGTCCATAACGGTAACAGTCGCAGGGCCATAGCCCGGAACGTCGAAGACCTCCTGCTTCTGGCCGGTCGGGAAGAGCTTACCGGTACGGGAACCGGACGGATCCTCGAAATACATATCGATACGGGAGCCGCTGCCCGGCACACCCTGGATCACCTCGTCGCCATACATGCAGGCATGGCCGTCCTTTACGCGCACATGTTCCTCGATGACCTTATCGGTGTTGGTGTTGTATACACGAACTACGGTGATCGGCTCGACCGCCTCGACGAGTCCCTCATCGATGGCATATGGTCCGACCGCAGAGGAGATGTTTCCGCAGTTTGCGGAACCATCGACTCTCGGGATCTTGATATCCACCTGACGGAAGGTATAATCCACATCCACACCCGGACGATCGGACTTCCTGATCACGGCGATCTTCGAGGTCGAGGAAACAGTACCGCCCATACCGTCGATCTGCTTTACATCCGGTGTACCCATGACCTTCATGAAGATCTCCGGCCACTCGTTCTCATCCTTCGGGAGATCCTCCGCATGAAAAAAGACTGCCTTTGAGGTACCACCTCTCATGTACACACATGGGAACTTCCGCTGCTTCTGATCAAATTCTGACATTTTTCTTCCTCCATTTTCACGATAACGATTGTCTGATTGCGGGCCTCCGGGCTGCGCAGCTCTCTTGACTCCGACGTATGCCGATCTCGATGGCACAGGGTCTGCTTCCGAGTCGTGCACCTCTCTCACTCCGCTTTTCTAAGGATAGATTACTATTTGATAAACATTCTGTAAAATTGTATAATTTCATCAAACCCGATTCACATTTGGAATGTTGAAAGGTGCATTATGGACGAAAAAGATATCGAAATCTTCCGCTCGCTCGTCAAAACCGGAAATATCACGAAATCCTCGGAGAAGCTCTATACGACGCAGTCTTCGCTTACGAAGCGCATCCAGAAAATGGAGGAGGAGCTCGGCTGCCAGCTGTTTATCCGTACGAAAAAAGGCGTCCTTCCGACGCCTGCGGCAGAGAAGATCCTGCCCGATTTCAATCATATCCAGGAAACCCTGGACCGTATCCGGAACTTCACCCAGTCCGCAGAAGGTACCATCGCCGGTTCTCTCCACCTCGGTGTGTCGGTGAACTATGCTCGCTACCGTCTTCCCGCTGTATTAAAGCACTACATGGAGAAGTACCCGGCGGTGGATGTCGATGTCCGTACCGACCAGTCGACGAATCTCTATCGGAAGCTCTCGAACAAGGAACTGAACATCGCCATCGTCCGCGGTGAGTTCCGTTGGGACGAAGGTGCCTGCCTTCTCTCCGAAGAGCCGGTCTGCCTCGTGGTATCCCGTGAAAATGCGCACACACCGCTCAACGAGCTCCCGAGCATTCAGCGCCACTCCGACCCAGCTTTTGAAGAGAGTGCACGCCTCTGGCGCGTAGAGCAGCACATCGAGAAGTCTCACTCGAGTCTCCACATCAACGACATCTCCACCTGCCTCGCGATGGTAAAAAGCGGTATCGGCTGGGCCATCCTCCCGGAGATCTGCCTCGACGGCTTCGACGGCATCCGCACACCCCTCGTCCTGCAGGACGGCACCCGCATCACCCGGAAAACCTACGTTCTCTATAAGCACGACTACTACGAGCTCCCCCAGGTGAAGCTCTTCATCGAGGAAATACGGAAGGACGCCGAGCGGCATCTCTCTCCCATGGCATAATTCCATTTCGGAATGAAGTGTGCGGCGAAAAGGTCATTTCCTTTCGGATGTGCAGGGTGATAGGATGGTGATATCAGAAAAGGGCGTAGACATTGCCCGAGGGAAAGTGAGGCGCGTGGCGAGAGCGGGCGTGCGATCAGACTGCATACAGGAGGATGAACCATGGCGGTTAAATTTGAGTTTGGACATGTTGGTATCAACGCACAGAGCCCGGAAGAGGGCGAGAAGATGAAGAACTTTTTCACCGAGGTGATGGGCTACCAAAATTATCGCGAGATTCCAGCGTCCTATTTCACAGAGGATAATAAGATGGAGCTTATGAAGAAGATGGGCAAGGGCTCGATGGGCCACCTCGGCTTCTTCGTCAACGATATGCCGGAGGCGATCCGCTATCTCGAGGGGCTCGGTTATGCGATGGATTATGAGCACGCGCGTTATGACGAGGATGGCAAGACGATCAAGCTCATCTTCCTTCAGGACGAGATCAATGGTTTCCGCATCCACATCACGGTGAAGAAGGCACCGTTCTACGTAGAGAACAACGCAGAAGCGCTGCCGGTGGTTTCGAAATAAGAGAATCACATGACATAAAGAGCCCGGCACATGCCGGGCTCTTTCATATCACACTTCGTGTGCATTTCTCTTTTTCTTCTTATAGGTCACGCCCATCACCGCAAACGGGATGTACTTCTGAATTTTTCTCGCTTCGGGAAATGTTTCACGTCCCGGAGAGTCCCAGGAACCGGGACCTGGTTTCTGAGCTACTCCCGGATGTCAAGCACCCGGTATCATACATTTGAGAGATATGATCGTCGTTCGAAAGATTACATTCACTTACTTATGCTCTCTTTTTGATGATGAGGGTAATCGCTGCACCAGCCATCACGATCAGGCCGACCACTGCGAATGCTACCGTACCCATACCACCAGTGGAAGGAAGAACAAGACCCTACTTGTTTTCTACCTCTACAATTCTAAATATATTTTCGGTATTTTCCTTTGTGATCTGCCGGAGTGTTTCTTCATCGAGCCGGATTTCCGGGAGTGTACGCGTGCCGAAAAAACGTCTGATACAGGCCGTATGCCAACCATGCTGATCTTTTTCACGAAGCGGTTTCCCGCAGCATAAACAGTTCATACTCTGGCCTCCATGATCGATACATTTCCAATCGGGTCCTTGCACGCTTTCAGCAGCAGGCCGAAACGATCCGTCGGGAGGAGCTTCCAGTTCCGGCTGATGACATTGAGCAGCCATCCTTCCGGTATCAGGCCGTCAAAAAATGAGAACAACGTGCTGGATCTGTAGGCCTCCTCGCGCAGCGGAAGGGTCAGAGAAACCGCCGTGGCGTCAGCGCGCAGCATATACGCGCGGTCATACGAAAAGATATATCCGCTGTCTGTCTCGCTTAAAACGCCGGCATAGGTATCCCGCACGTATACATATGCTTTTCTGAATGTCTCCTCCATCAGGCTTCGTCCTTTCTTCCAGGTACGGCTTCCATATCGAACATCGCGAGGGCAACGTTCACCTTATCCATGCGGACCGTTTCCTTCCCCTGCTCCAGATCACGCACGAAGCGTAAGCCCAGCCCGGAGCGAATCGCGAACTCCTCCTGGGTAAGCCCTGCCGCGCGCCGGCTCTTCTTCACAAATTCTGCTATTTTATTCATGTGTGTTTACCTGTGCTCTTTGATGAAGGCATGCAGATACGTGGTAGTCCGCGTTCTGCATGCCATGTCAACATCATTTTATACCTTTAAGGGTATAATGTCGATAGTTGGAAGTGCTTTTATACCTTATGGGGTATAAAATATGAAATGTGGATGTGTTTTATACCCCATAAGGTATAAAGAGTCAATAAAAAGGGGCTGTCGCACTAAATGAATGGTGCGGCAGCTCTTTTGCGTGAGCCCACCCATCGTTGGTGTATGAATGA
>CAKQED010000027.1:0-30249 GCA_934229835.1 uncultured Oribacterium sp.
TTATTCGAAGCTTCACCTTATCCGGGAAAAGCTCCTTAAACTTCTTCAGACTCCTGCTGGAGGTGTTGTCTTCGACTTTCACTTCTACAGGGAAAATATCATTTTCCCGCTGAATCAGGAAATCTACTTCATAAGGCGGATTACTCTGTGTCCAGTAGCGCGGAACCACCTCAAACTGTGTGATCAGTGTCTGGAGGACGAAATTCTCGGTCAGCGCGCCCTTAAATTCTGTGAACAGGCGGTTGCCTTCACCGAAGGCCGTAGGTGCCAGCTGGGCCAGACGACGGAGCAGACCGACATCCACCAGGTAGATTTTAAAGGCAGACAGGTCATCGTAGGCTGCGATCGGAAGGCCAGGCGCAGTACTTCGGTATATCTTATGAACCAGCCGTGCATCGACCAGCCATTGCAGTGCATCCTCATATTCACGGGCTCTGGCACCTTCTTTGACTACCTTATAGATGAACTTCTTGTTTTCGCGAGCCAGCTGAGATGGAATGGATTTCCAGAGCATCGAGATTTTCGGGAACTCACGAGTATCGGGATGCTTCGCAAAACCCCGCTCATAGGCATCGATAATGCCGGAAAGCGCCTCCTGCATCGCTGGAATATCACGGGCTTCTGTCCACATGAGCACAGACTCAGGCATACCGCCGGTGACATAATACATCTTCAATTTCTCGTAGAGCGGATTGAAAAATGTATCTGGGATCGGTTCAAGCGTATCAACGCTATCGAGATATGCAGCCAGATTTTTATCTCCATTTGCAAGCAGAAATTCCGAGAAGGTCATCGGATCGATCTGCATGAAGTTTACCTTGCCCACAGGAAAAGAAGAGGGCTTCGCCAGCGCAATCCCCAGCAGTGAACCGGCGCAGGCGATATGATACTGCGGCGCATTTTCGCAGAAATACTTCATGGAGTTGATCACCTTCGGGCAATCCTGAACCTCATCGAAAATGATAAGCGTTTTTTCCGGCAGGATCTTCTGACCGCTGGCCAGCATCAGGTTCTGCAGAATCCGATCAACATCCTTCGTGGTTTCAAAGAACTGCTTATATTCCTCGTTTTCGTCAAAGTTAAAATAAGCGGTATTCTCATAGTAACGCCGGCCAAACTCCTTCAGAATCCAGGTTTTACCCACCTGACGAACGCCTTTCAGAATCAGCGGTTTCCGATAGGGCGAATTCTTCCAGTCCAGCAGCTTCTTTATAATATATCGTTCCATAGACCCACTCCTCACACTTTAACGATGATTTTCGTGATATTCCTCACACTTTTATAAGGGTTTTCATGCGTGATTCTCACACTTTTATAAATATTATATTGCGTAAGAAAAGACAGTGCAAATCAAAAATCACATTATTATCAACAAAAATGTGAAATATATCACACATTTATATGTAATTGCGTGCATTCCTATCACACTTTTATGAAAAATGGGAAGGATGACAACGGTAAAAGCGTATCCGAAGTTTGAGGCTGCCACCCGGTATTTCGCAAATTCCCTTTATCCGAAGCGTGTGCCATTAGGCTTTTTCGCATTTTCCGCTTCTGGCGAACCTGTGACATTAAGTCAAGTCACGCTCGCGCTGCGCCATCTGCGTAAAAACCCGGTTTTTGACGCAAAACCGCCCTTTTCAGAAGGAGTGACTTTATCTCCGTCCAAACTTTTCTTCGTAAATCGCCCCTTCATCCATTCGAGAAGCCAAATACTTAATGTCACAGCTTCGAATATTTTCCTGTTCGTGAAATAATCTAATGGCACAGATCCCTGAAAACCATGATTTGTAAAAGTCACTTAATGGCACGAATCTTGAAAACACCCCGTTTGTTACAAATCCCAGAAAATATAATGGCATCGCTCTATGAAATCCTATCTTTGCGAAAATCATCTAATGCCGCTCAGGCTGAAAATCGCTTGTTTGTAACAAAGATCATAAAACCTAATGGTGCAAGAAGGCTATAAACAGTTTTTGTGAAAAATCCGGAAATCGTCATGATCAGTGATACACATAGCTGTCTAAAAATTGGGGCAATTCAAATCTCTTGTGTCCTGGACAAGGGGCACAGTACACATGCCGCCTTCCTAAAACTCCGATCCCCAGGTTTTCATCAGATTTCCCCACGGTCAGGATGCATGGGCGTCGATTTTTGGTTGTTTGCATTGGGCGGGTCCGATAAGTAAACAGATAAAGAACGTCGAATAGGGGTGGCAAACAAAAAGAGACGCTCAGCATAAGCGTCTCTTAAAAATCAGCTGGATGAGGAAGTCACCCCGGCTGAACTGTTACTATTTTAATATGTAATCCATTCGATCGAGCAGGATCGCGCGTCTAATGGCGTTGGATTCGCAAACTCATCATGTAATCCATTCGATCGTCTGGAGTCTCGATGTCTGCTCTATGACTTATTCGTCATCGTTGCCACTGCTGATGGAGAGGCGGCCGTTGCTTGCGATTACCTTGCCGTTTGCATCGGTTTCATTGATGTTGTAGTCACCAGCGGCCTTGACCCGCGCACCCGGGTTTGCGAAGCTGGAAGCGTCCGCTGCGGCTGCAGTGGTCTGTGCAGCGGTCTCGGTACCGGCAGCAGCGGCTGCCTGGGTAGCAGTGGTGCCGTTTGCGGCTGCAGCGGCAGCTGCGCTGTTTACGGTTTCCTCGGTGTCTCCACCAGGACCGGCAGCCTTTGACTTACGCTTTGCGTTCTTGCCGACGATGGTAGTTGGCTGTGCACCCGGATGATCGACACCGGCTGCGTATACGCCTGCCGTCGGATCCGTCACTGGATCGAGCTCGACCTCATACCACTCGCCGTTGTACTTCTCCTCGAGGACACCTTCCTTGTTGTAACGGGTCGGGTTCGTGGTCTCGTACTTCGTGGTCTCCGGAACAGACTCCTGCGGTGCGAGTACGCCACCCTCCGCTACAACACCGGAGCCAGGACCGCCGACCGCGATATCGCCCTCCTCCATAGCGCCAGCCTGCTGAAGAACAGGGGTACCGTCTGCGTTGGTCTCCTCAACAGCTGCGAGGAGATCCTCGGCGCTCAGCTCGTCGTCTGCCGCCATGGTTTCAAACTTATCGAAGCTCTCCGGGAGGGCAATGTTTCCACAGATGCTCATACCTGCGAAGGTATCGGCTTCTTCCTTGGTCGCGAACTTGATGGTGACGTGATCCGCGGAAGTGAAGTTATCGTTGATGAGCACGATGTGCTGCTCGGACTCGGCACCGTCGAACTTCACGCTGTGGCGACCGAACGGCTGGCCATCGACGGTCACGTAGACATCATTGTCGCCGGTCAGATAATCGTAGTCGAGACCGAGGAGGCCCTGAAGCTTGTTTCCGTCGGCGTCGGTCACGTAATCTGCGAGGATCTCGTAGGTGGTGTCGTTCAGCTTTGCAAAGCTGCTTGCCGGGATATAAGCGAAGCTCTCCAGCTCGGAGATCTTCTCGTCGAGCGGATTGATGGTCTGGGTCTCACCCTTCTGATCACCAGCGGCAGCGGATGCCTGGATCGCGGACAGGATGACGTCGGAAGTGATGTCGTTGCCCTCGTCGTTCTGGTTGATCTGATCCTTTGCGACGGTCTTCTTCACATCCTTACCGGCATCCTCGAAGCCCTTCGCGATGTCGATGGTCTCGCCGAGGTAGTGAGAGGTGATGTTCTTGATGGCGTCTGCATTGGCCGCCGCAGGACCGTCCGGGTTCGTTACGCTGGACGGCTCGATGAGGGAGATGATCTCGATGCCCGGGAACTTCTTATTCAGGGCGCGGATCAGGGCCTCGTAGAAGGCCGGGAATGTGTCCCGATCGTCGTAGCTTCCGAAGCTCAGCACAGCGGCGTCATACTCGACGTCGGTGGTGAGCTCATTTGCGATGACGAAGCCGGCGTAGGCACCGTTGTCACCAGCGAGCGCGTAGTTGTTTACGAATACGTTTGACTTAAATGCATCACCGAGCTTCTGAGAGAGCTGCTCGGACCAGCTGTCCTCGAGGTTCGTCGCGCCGTCGCCGTATGCGAAGCCGTCGCCGAGCACGAGTACGTTGACTGCATTGCCGGAATTCAGCTTATCATAGAAATCGCCGCGGGTAACCTCGACCGGTGCGGTCTCGACAGTGGTCGTCTCGGCTGCCTCGGTGGAAGCGGCTGCGGTCTCGACCGTGCTGTCTCCGCCGGAATGGCTGGTTGCGACCGCGATACCCATGAGGATCACGACAGCACCTGCCAGGCCGCCGATGCAGGCCTTCTTATTCTGCTCGAAAAATTCCTTAAAATCCATAATAGTACTTCTCCTTATGAAGTGGTTTCACATTTTCGATATACCGCTACATATTACCCTTTTATCATAGAAAAAACAATTAATTTTATTTGAAGATTTTGTGTTTTAAACGATAACGGTCATCGTGCGGGGTATCCCCCTGAGCGTTCACAGCAGGGCGAGCGCGTGCTATGATAATACCTAATTGTTTTACATTCTGAACATTACTTCATCGTGTTGAAAAGATATTCTAAATAGGATATGCGTCTGAAAAACGCGTCGTGGAAATCGCTGTATGGTGCAACGCTGTCAGATATTTCACGAGTAGAAAATGGGTGCACTATGTTAAAGGACAGGGACATCCGTGAGCCGCTGTTTGCTTTCCTGGAGGAGAGCTACGGGCGCATCCGGATCATCGAGGAAAAGAATATGGGCGGGAGCCGTGCGGATGTGATCATGGTGACGCCGGACAGCTTCGTGGGGATCGAGATCAAGTCGGATGCCGATACTTACACACGTCTCGCGGGGCAGGTCGAGGACTACGACCGTTACTTCGACATGAACATCATCGTCGTCGGTACGCGTCATGCGATGCACGTCGAGGAGCATGTGCCGGCGAGCTGGGGCATCATCACCGTCGAGGAGGTCGAGGGACGCGCGGATTTCTATGTGCTGCGCCGCCCGAAGCCGAATCCGTGGATCGATCCGGCGCGGAAGCTGAGCCTACTCTGGCGTCCAGAGCTGCAGCACATCGTGTATCGCCATCTGAAGCATAAGTATGACCGCATCTCGAAGAAGGATGTGATCGAAAAGATCCTCGCGGGCGTGCCGTATGAGACGCTCCGCCTCGAGATGTCGGAGGAGCTGTTCGAGCGCGACTACACCCGCATCTTCGACGAGATCAACCGATTCCGCGTCGAGCGCGAGGGGAAGAAGCCGCGCCGCCGGCGTCGTCAGCTGCACGCGAAGCTTCATCCGGCCAATGCCTCCGCCGCTGCATCGTCACTACCACCGGAAGCCTGCGGCGACGGAAAGCCGAAGCGCGCCGGTGCGACGCGTACGGCTCGCCGCCGCAAGCCGAATCTTCATGTGAAGCATGTCGTGAAGGGGCGGAAGAGTCCGAAGACCGGTAAACAGTCTACGTAGCAGCATGAGTGAAATGGAAAGGGGAAATATATGGGAAGTTTTTTCGTGGCGGCGAACGCCGTCGTACCGTTTATTTGTTATATGTCGTACGGATATCTGATCCGTCACCTGGGCTTCGGTGATGAGGCGTTCTATAAGCGTCTGAACCAGATCGTCTTCAAGGCCTTTTTTCCACTCATGATGTTTAACAGTCTCTATAATTCGAAGGCGGATTTCCAGACGAACACGAAGCTGGCACTGACCGCGGTCGTGATTCTTCTGACGGCGATCCTGCTCAGCGTTCTGCTGACGCCGCTGTTTGTGCAGGAAAACCCGCAGCGAGGCGTCGTGGCCCAGGCCACCTGGCGGTCCAACACCCTGATGTTTGCGCTGCCCCTCGCCGTCAGCATGTACGGCGACGAGGCAGGTTCGCTCGCTTCCATCGTCATCGCGTGCTGTGTACCGATCTACAACATCGCAGCGGTGTTCATCCTCGAGTACTTCCGGCGGACGGAGGGCGAGAAGACGAGCGCGGCGAAGATGCTTCGGAATATCCTCACGAATCCGCTGATCATCGGTGCGATCGCCGGGCTTGTGTTCCGGGGTCTGCATATCCCGCTGCCGGCCTGCATCCTGAAGCCGATCAAGTCGATTTCGGATATGACCTCGCCGCTCGCGATCTTCATTTGCGGCGCGACGCTGGTGCTGCCGGACATCCGAAAGAACATAAAGATCATCACGATCTGCACCGTGCTGAAGCTCGTCGTCCTGCCGGCGATCGTCACGACGATCTGCTACCTGCTCGGCTTCCGTGGCATCGAGCTCTTCATCCTGTTCTCGCTGTACGCGACCCCGCTTGCGAACGCCATATTCCCGATGAGCCAGAGCATGGGCGGCGACGGCGAACTCGCCGGGGAAATGCTGGCGATCAGCACCGTGAGCTCCATGTTCACGATCTTCCTCTGGATCATCGCACTGAATTCCATCGGCGTATTCTGAGCAGTTTCAGTCAGTCAAAAGGACCGCCGGAAAACCGGCGGTCCTTTTCCACGTCACGAAATCTTAAAGCGGATCTCCCGGTGAAATGGTTTCTCCGGCGTGGTGAGCGTCATTCGTTCCGGGAGAAGATTGCTGATATCCGGGATGTCCTGTGCTTCCAGTGCGATGTGTGATCCCGGTGTCGGCAGAAAACCGCCGGAGTAGAGCACGAGGGCGGTGGCATCGGTCATCATGGTCAGCTGATGCCCGGAAACCGGATCCCGCAGTGTACAGGCCTTTTTCAGTGGCTCTTCATGGCGAACGCCCCGCAGATGCCGTCGAAGATCGGACCTCGTAAGTATGTAAGCGTTATTATAACCACGCCCTGTATGAAACTGCTCCGTCGAGATCCGATCACGAAGAACCTCGGAATCGAGCATGTGCTGCAGAGTAACGGGCACCCGGAAGTCGAAGGACGTCCCAGCGACCGGGATGATATCGGCAGGTAGACTGGCTGCATCATTCAGCACGACATTATTGGCGGCGATTTCGAGCTCCTGCCGGAGTCCGGTAGCGACATCCGTCTCAACTTCTTCAGGCAGGCGATGCAGGCCAATGCTTCCATCAGGCAGCTGCCCTTCGAACGTATGGCAACGCTTGTATTCTATCTCCGGTGTCCACTTCGTACCGGCGAGATTCCAGTAGGTATGGTTTGAGAGATTTACATACGTTGTCTGATCCGTTTCCGCGCGGTACTCGATGCGAATCCAGTTTGTATCTTCGATCATATACGTCACGTGATAGCATCGATTGCCTGGAAAACCGTCCAGGCCGTCCGGCTGAGTTGCTGTGAATGTGATTTTTACATAGTCTGGAGCTTCTTCCATTTCTTCAACCGTCCAATCTGTAAATGAAAGATTGTGCTTGCCGCCGTGCAGCTGATTCTGTCCATCATTCGGTGCAAGCGACCGATTCTGACCACCGATTTCGAGTGCCCCGCCTCGGATCCGACCGGCATTGGGCGCAAGTGTACGTCCTGCATAGGAACCAGACTCACGCAGATCTTTTTCATTCGGATAGGAGAGAACCACAGATCTCCACTCATTCTCGAAACGGAGAGCAATATTTTGAATTGCAGCACCGAGCGTAGAAAGCTCGATGATCATGCCGCTGCTTGTGATGCTCCGGTACCGTTTTCGAAAAGAATTTGAACAATCGGTTGAAATTTCAAATTTCATATAAAGCATCCTTTCCATGTTTGGCCAAAATTCATATTTCATCGCGCTTTTGAAAATTGAATTTGTAATATTTTATTCCTGATAAAAAGCAAAGACGAATAAATCGCGTGCATTTTAAAACCGCGTTTTTATGCATTCTTTTATATAATACCAGTATATCCATCGCAAAGTCTTTTGCTATTGCTATATTATATGAGAGCAAGATTTCAAAATTAATCCGCAATTCGCGACAATGATTTTTATATCATGCTGTTTTACAATGAACTCAGTTGAACAAGAGTGACATTAAAAGAAAGGAGTTACAGCATGGAACACGTTTTGGAATTCCAGCATATTTCCAAATATTTCCCTGGTGTGAAGGCACTGGATGATATTTGCTTCAAAGCGTATTCCGGCGAGGTACTTGCTTTCCTCGGGGAGAATGGTGCCGGTAAATCCACACTTCTGAAGACGCTGAATGGTGATTATCAGCCGACGTCCGGAAAGTATTTACTGGATGGAGAGGAAAAACGCTTTAAAACCCCACATGAGGCTATCGAGGAAGGCATCTCGATTATTTATCAGGAACGACAGATCCTTCTGGAACTGTCCGTTGCAGAGAATATTTACCTCGGCAGAATGCCGGTTAATAAGTTCGGTATCATCGATACCGTAAAAGCCAACAACATGGCGCAGAAGATCATCGAGGACTTCGGCCTGCCGATCAAACCGGAGACGAAGGTCAAGGATCTCAGCATTGCCTACCAGCAGATGGTCGAAATTATGAAGGCCTACTCGAGAGAGAATCTGAAGGTCATCGCCTTCGATGAGCCGACCGCATCCCTGTCGGATTCGGAGATCGACGCACTGTTCAAGATCATCCGAAAGCTGAAGGCAGAGGATAAAATCATCATTTATGTATCTCATCGTATGGATGAAATCGAGGAAATCACCGATAAGGTGGCGATCTTCAAGGATGGCCATTATGTTGATACCGTTGTGACGAAGGAAACGCCACAGGCCCAGATGATCAAGATGATGGTCGGTCGTGATCTCGGTGATATCTACAGCAGTCTCGATCGTGATAAGGAAATCGGCGATGTGCTTCTCGAAGTGAAAGATGTATCCTCCGATTATGTGAAGCCGACCTCCTTTACACTTCGAAAGGGTGAGGTCCTCGGCTTTTCCGGCCTCGTTGGTGCGGGTAGAACCGAACTGATGAGAGCCATTATCGGTGCCGATCATATGAAAGGTGGCGAGGTTTATCTCGAAGGCCGCAAGCTTACGATTCATTCCCCACATGATGCGATGGAACAGGGAATCGTCCTCGTTCCGGAGGATCGCAAGCTGCAGGGCATCATCTCGAATTTTTCTGTAGCAGAAAACATCAATGTCTCGATGCTGGACCAGCACTCGAACAGGTTTGGCTTCCTCGATGCGAAGGCAGACGAGGAAACGGCAGAAGCAGGTATTCGGGATTTCCGAATCAAGACACCATCGCCGGATAAAAAGATCGTCGAGCTTTCGGGTGGTAATCAGCAGAAGGCCATCGTTGCGAGATGGATCAGTACGAAACCGAAGGTTCTTATCCTGGATGAGCCGACGAAGGGCATCGATGTCGGTGCGAAGTCGGAGTTTTACAACATGATCTGTTCATTTGCGAAGCAGGGACTCGGCGTGATTCTGATTTCCTCAGAGCTTCCGGAGGTTATCGGACTTTCCGATCGGATCATCGTTATGAAGGGTAGACAGATTTCTGGTGAGGTCATGCGTGAGGAGGCGAGTGAAACGCAGCTCCTGAGCCTTGCGATGATTGGGAAGGTGGAAGAGAAATGAAAAAATTAAAAATTGATGGCGATAAGCTCGTTCTGATGGCAGCCATCGTCGCCGTATTCGTACTATTTACCGCACTGAACAGAAACTTTCTGTCGGTGACGAACCTGATTAATATCCTGATTGCAGCCTCCCTTGTCGGACTGGTCGCGATCGGTCATACCTACCTCATCATCGCCGGACAGAACGATCTGTCCCCTGGATCACTGGCCGCTTTCTCCGGTGTCCTCGCCGCGACCCTGGTTGGCATGGGTGTTCCGTTCATCGTGACCTGTGTGATCACGATTCTGGCCGGTATGGCCGTCGGCCTATGCAACGCCTTCATGGTCAATAAGATCAAGCTCGAGGCCTTCATCGCCACCCTCGTTACGCAGTCGGTGATTCGAGGCTTCGCGTATATCCTCTGCGGCGGTAAGCCGGTCGCCATCGCGAATCCGACCTTCCTGCTGATTGGAAAGCTTCGTATCCTGAACATCCCGATTTCTGTATGGATCATGCTGATGTGCATCATCATCTTCGGCATCATCCTCGCGAAGACGAAGTTCGGACGTTCCATCTACGCCATCGGCGGTTCTCAGGAGGCAGCACGTCTCGCCGGTCTGAATCCGCAGAAGATCGTCACGAAGTCCTTCGTCATGATGGGCGCGCTCTGCGCGATCGGCGGTATCATTTTCTCAGCCCGTATGAATTCCGGTCAGCCGGCAGCGAACATCAACCTCGAGTTTGATGCCATCACGGCGGTTATTCTCGGCGGTGTATCCTTCGTCGGCGGCGTCGGCGACATGGGTGGTACCTTCCTCGGTATCATCCTGATCCAGGCCTTCAACACCGGCCTCACGATGGTCAACGTGCCATCCTTCTGGCAGTACGTCGCAAAGGGCGGCCTCCTGCTGTTCGCACTGACGACCGACTACATCCGTAAGCAGCGTCGTGAGAAGGAGCTTCTGGAGCTTTCCATGAAGAACCTTTGATCAGAAGAAGCTCCGATCGATCCCCATCGCAGTCTATGCTCGTGCACCCTGTAGATGCTGCGGACGGCAGCGCCTGCGAGGCTAATGAAGCTTTCAGACATCGTACATTCACATCTGTATACGCCGGGACGTTTGTCGACGACGTCCCGTGCACCATAAAAACATGAACTAAATGGGTGCTCCGGCACCCTGTAAGGAGGAAAACATGAAAAAAACAAATCTCAAGAAGCTCGTATCCCTCGGTATGGCGTTTGCCATGGTCGGTTCACTGGCCGCCTGCTCCGTAGAGGGCAGTTCCACGACGGCGACGACGGCAGCTGCAAAGGCAGAGACCACGGCTGCAGCGGCAGCAGATACAGCAGCTGCAGAAGAGAAGAAGGAAGGCAGCAGTGAGGCCGGCGTCGTATACGGCATTTATAAGGCCGGCGATCAGACCTGGTTCATCGATGAGGGGAATGCGGCGAAGGCTGCGGTTGAGGCGAAGGGCGATACCTTCACCTATGTCGATGCG
Source organism: uncultured Oribacterium sp. (assembly GCA_934229835.1). Classification (GTDB taxonomy): domain Bacteria; phylum Bacillota; class Clostridia; order Lachnospirales; family Lachnospiraceae; genus Oribacterium. The sequence goes on from CAKQED010000027.1 coordinate 10,897, forward strand.
AAGATGAGCCCGGAGGAGTACCTGAAGGCGATCGATAACGCAATCGCAAACAACGCGAAGGGTATCGTCACCTGTATTCCGGATCAGACCATGTCACAGGCAGCGGTAGATAAGGCAAAAGAGGCCGGTATCCCGATCGTTGCAGCCGATGATGCACTTCAGGATACGGCTGGCAACAAGATCGCTCCATGGGTAGGTATCAACGCGTATGTCATCGGTCAGGCAAATGGTGCATGGCTTGCAGACTATGCAAAGAATAACGATCTTGTAGGTAAGGATGATGTAGCGCTTCTGATTCTCACGATGGACACGGTTTCCTCCTGCGTACCAAGAGCAGAGGGCGAGTATGATCAGTTCGTTGCAGACTGCCCGGATTTCGATACGTCGAAGATTTATAAGGCAGATTATGATGGAACCACCGATAAGGGTAACACGGCGGCTACATCCATCATCACAGCGCATCCGGAAGTGAAGACCTGGCTTGTAACCGGTGCAAACGAAGAGGGCACGATCGGTGCCTGCCGTGCGCTCGAGTCTGCCGGTCTCGATAAGGATGCCTGTGTTGTCGGCCTCGGCGGCTACATGGCGAAGGACGAGTGGAACAACAAGGGTGCAGACGGCACCTGCATGAAGGCGGCTGCATACTTCTCGTCACTTTCTGTAGGTGAGGGATCTGTAGATGTCCTTTACAAGCTGATCGATGGTGAGACTCCGGATATGGAGACGGCTGTAGACGCTGTCATCGTCACACCTGAGAATTACAAGGATGAGATGGGTAAGGATGCTGAATAATCTGCGATCCGGCACATGAATAGAGGGGATCACCGTAAGATCGGTGATCCCCTTTTTGGAAATGTATCATCATAGCGCTTCGATCGAGATCGTTCAGATCGTGAAAACCTCGCGTTGAAATCAGCGAGCGAGGCGGCAGCATAGGCCTCCGGTGCAGTGTGACGCCTCACTCCTGACCCCAGCGCTCGGAGCTGACGTTTTTACGGTACTGCGATGGTGTAAGACCGGTCGACTTTTTAAAGGTGGTGCAGAAGCTGGATTCGGAGGAAAAGCCGCAGGAGTAGCAGATGTCCTTCTGACTGAGCCGGGCAGACTGCAGAAAGTACTTTGCAGCATTGACGCGCGCCTGGATCACATACTCATGCGGAGAGTAGCCGGTTTCCTTTTTGAAGAGACGGCTGAAGTAAAACGGACTCAGCGATGCCTGGCGGGCGAGCTGCTCGAGCGAGAGCTCCTCCTGCAGGTGCTCCGTGATATAGGCGATGGTGTCATCAATGATGCCACTGGAGCTCACATCGGCACTGTCCTGGTTCCGGGCAAGCAGCAGCTCGGTGAGGACATTCACGATGTAATTGTTCAGCAGCGGGTCCCGGATGGCGAGTGCATCGCGAAAGCTGAGATAAAGCTTATGGAGATACTTTTCGAAGCGATAGCTGTCCTTCAGGGTGATCACCGGACCGCTCTGCTGTGTGATCGCTTCATAGTAGCCGCGGGCATTTGCACCGTCGAAGTGGAGCCACTCGACCTCACAGCCGTGATCGGTGCCGTAGGCATGGGGCTGATAGCAGTCGAGGAAGACGACATTGCCCGCATAGGCGGTGCGGAGCTGTCCGTCGGTTTCGACGAGGAGCTGTCCGCGCTTGATATACATGAGAAGAAAGCTGTCGAAGGACTGGCGGCGGATGCGGTAGCCCGGCATGTAGTGGAAGTTTCCGACGATCATCGGATAGAGAAAGAGCTTCTGCGCAAGGGCGCCGGCAGTATAAACATAAAAATCGGAACCGGGCTGGATATATTTTTCGGTGGATAACATGGCGGACCTTTCCTGAAGGCACTGAGCAGTGCGTGTGCGCTGTCTGCCGGATACATCCGACGACGAAGCCGGGGTACGGAAGCATCGATATGCAGAAAGCAAGATTTTAAAATGAAACGGCAAACAGCTCGAATGATTTGCACGTCATTACACTATATATTATAGGCAAGAAATGAAAAATGTAAATGCCGCTGCCGGAGATTACGGACGTTCAACCAGTGGCATTTCATGAGTCATATCGTATGGGATGCGATAGCGCATCCCATACAGTGAAATACATCCGTTGATGAAGAAACAGACAGGATGAGAACGCAGGTACAGGCGATGCAGATACCTGCCGGAAGGAAACAGGAGGCAGAAATGTCAGAAGTAAAGATTTGGGAAGCGATCGAGATGATCCCGACCTACGGGATCGGTCAGCCGGATAAAAATCCGATGTTCCTGGAGAAGCGTGTCTACCAGGGAAGCTCCGGACGAATCTATCCGTATCCGACGATTGAGAAGATTTATGATGAGAAGAAGGACCAGCCGTATCACGCAGTCTGGCTCGAAAATGAATATTTGAAGGTGATGATTCTCCCAGAGCTCGGTGGACGTATCCAGCGTGCGTACGATAAAACGAACGACTATGATTTCGTGTACTACAATCATGTGATCAAGCCGGCGCTCGTCGGCCTCTGCGGTCCGTGGATCAGCGGTGGTATCGAGTTCAACTGGCCGCAGCATCACCGTCCGACGACCTTCAGTCCGGTGGACTATATGCTGATCGAGAACCCGGATGGATCGAAGACCTGCCGGATTTCGGATACCGATCAGATGTACGGCACCCGCGGTGAAGCGAGCTTCACTTTATATCCTGGAAAGGCGTATATCGAGATCAAGGGACAGCTCTACAACCGAACCTCCGAGCCGCAGACCTTCCTCTGGTGGGCGAATCCGGCTGTACCGGTCAATGATCACACGCAGTCTATTTTTCCACCAGACGTTCATGCCGTGATGGATCACGGAAAGCGCGACGTTTCCCGTTTCCCGATCGCGACCGGCGTCTACTATAAGCATGATTACAGTGCGGGCGTCGACATTTCACGTTATAAGAATATTCCGGTGCCGACCTCCTATATGGCAGAAAAATCCGATTTCAACTTCGTCGGTGGATATGATTATCAGGTCGGTGCAGGTTTGCTGCATATCGCGGATCATCACGTTTCACCTGGAAAGAAGCAGTGGACCTGGGGCTGTGGTGATTTCGGCCAGGCCTGGGACCGTAATCTGACCGACAGTGATGGGCCATACATCGAGCTGATGTGCGGTGTCTATACGGATAACCAGCCGGATTTCACCTGGTTGAAGCCGATGGAGGAAAAGACCTTCACGCAGTACTTCATGCCATATAAGGGCGTCGGCTACATCAAGAACGCATCGAAGGAAGCGGCCATCAACATGGAACTCACCGACGAGGGTATCCATCTCATCGCCTATGGAACAGCTGAGTATCCGAACGCGGAGTTCCGTCTCACGGATGGTGATACCGTGCTTCTCGATGAGCATGCGCATCTGAGTCCGGTCAATGTCTACGAGAAGACACTGAAGCTGCAGGTCGAGGATGAAACGAAGCTGACGTTCACTGTGCTGACCGAGGGACGCGAGCTGATTCGTTACACCCCGCTGAAGAAGGAAATTCCGGATCTTCCGAAGCCGGCAGAGGCTGCGAAGGATCCATCGGAGATCATGACGAACGAGGAGCTTTACCTCACCGGTCTTCATATCGAGCAGTACCGTCATGCAACCTATCGCCCGGATCCATACTATCTGGAGGGCTTAAAGCGTGATGCCGGAGACATTCGCCTCAATACGGCGTACGGTACACTGCTGATGCGTCGCGGTCAGTTTAAGGAAGCAGAGACATACTTCCGCACGGCCATCAAGCGGGCGATCTGGAAGAATCCGAACCCTTATAACTCGGAGCCGTATTACCAGCTGGGACTCGACCTTCTGTATCAGGGCCGTGATGATGAGGCATTCGATGCATTTTTTAAAGCCAGCTGGTCCAGCGAACAGCAGGAAAGCAGCTTCTACTATCTGGCCGCGATCGAGGCACGTCGTGGGCACTTCGAGAGTGCGCTCGAACTCGTCGAGAAGGCACTTGTAAAGAATGCACATAATGTGAAGGCACGTGGCGTACGGACGTACATCCTGCGAAAGCTCGGCCGAATCGACGAGGCCATGGCGAGCATCCCGGAGAATATGAAGGTGGATCCGTTTGACTACGTTTCGCGGCTGGAGCTCGCGACACTACTGAAGGAAGCGACTGGAGCTGTCACCACGAAGTGTGCGATGGCTTCCGTAGATTTCCTGCCTTCGTTTGTGAAGGGGATGAACACGGAGGAGGTACGGAAGGTGCTGCGCGAGCTCGCATGTGCGGCGGCATCCGTGGACGCCGGTGTGGCGAAGATCGAGGTCAGTGATGCGGAGAGTACCCTCGCGACGGTGAAGACGCTCACGCGGGATTTCCATGAGAATTACCTGACCATCGCCCGCGACTACCTCGAGTGTGGTGCTTATGAAGAGGCATTGGCAGCGCTCAGGCTCTGTGATGAAGACTGGGCGATGCTGGACTACTATGCAGGCTATATCCAGGCGCTGTCCGGTGACGAAGCCGCTGCAAAGGCAAGCTTCGAGAAGGCTGCTGCCGATTCCACGGACTGGGTATTCCCAAACAAGCTGGAGGACATCCTGGTACTGGAGAAGGCTGTCGCACTGAATCCGACCGATGGACATGCATATTACTACCTCGGAAATCTGTACTATGACAAGATGATTTATGATGAGGCCATCACAGACTGGGAGAAGGCTGCAGAGCTCTGTCCGGATTTCGCAACGGTATGGCGTAACCTGTCACTGGCATACTACAACAAGCAGGATGATCCGGTGAAGGCAAAGATGGCCATGGATCGTGCATATGCACTGAGCCCGAGCGACCCGCGTATCTTCCTCGAGCATGACCAGCTGGAGAAGAAACTCGATACGCCGACGACAGAACGTCTGAAGAACTACGAGGCCAATGTCTCTGTATTTACACAGCGAGATGACCTGATGGTTGAGTACGCGACACTGCTGAATCTCAGCGGAAAGTTCCGGGAGGCACTGAACTTCATCATGGCAAATCGCTTCCACCCATGGGAGGGCGGAGAAGGAAAGATTACGACGCAGTATACGTATGCACTGATTGGCCTCGCACTGCAGGAAATGAAGCAGCAGCACTGGGCACAGGCACAGGAACTGCTCCTTCGGACGCAGCATTATCCGGAGAACCTCGGTGAGGGTAAACTGGAAGGCACGAAGGACAACCATGTGAACTACTACCTTGGTCTCTGTGCCGAAGCGCTCGGTGATGAGGATGCGGCGAGAGCATACTTCACGACGGCGACCATCGGTACGGATCAGCCGGCCGGTATGATGTACTACAACGATCAGCCGGCGGATATGATTCTCTTTGAGGGTCTCGCACTGCTGAAGCTCGGTGAAGAGGTGCCGGGCAAGTCACGCTTTAACAAGCTCATCGATTATGGCGAGCGTCATATGAAGGACGAGATGAAAATCGAGTACTTCGCGGTTTCTCTTCCGGATTTCCAGATCTTTGAGGAGGACTGGAATCGCCGAAATAAGGCACACTGCCACTATCTGATCGGACTCGGAAATCTCGGCTACGGTGATCGTAAGCGCGCAGCGGAGGAGTTCGCACAGGCCATCGCACTCGAGCCGACCCACTGGAATGCGATACGCTACCAGAAGATCGCAGAAGAGAAGTAGAAGCTCAGCGAAGGGGACCCGGCTTAGAGTTCACCGGTCTCGGAGCACTCTGCCTCCGTTGCCGCCCATCCGGGTTCCCTGCTGTCTAAATAGTTACCCATCTAAGATTTTTTAGATATAAAAGAGGTTTTTCACATTGACTGCGAAGAACCTCTTTTCTATACTTTAGCTGTATGTGTTAAAATTATATCACGCGTGCGCGAATATCGTAGCTGCTCTTGTGCTGAATACACATGTTTCGTGGGATTTCGGTGCTTTTCGGGAGCCGGTACCATGGACGACCGCGGTGGCCAAGGAGGAAAAGATGGATCTTTCGTACAAGGAGAGTGCGTTGAAAGCATTCGAGGAGAAATTTGGCGATACGAATGGCGTGAAGTGTTACTTCGCACCGGGACGTGTGAACCTGATCGGTGAGCATACGGACTACAATGGTGGTCACGTTTTCCCGTGCGCACTGACCATCGGTACCTATGCAGCTGCACGTCGTCGTGAGGACCGCACGCTTCGTTTCTACAGCGTGAACCTGAGCAGCAACGGTGTGATCGAGACATCACTCGATGCGTTCACCCCGCTGAAGGAAGAGCGCTGGATCACCTACCCGATGGGCGTGATGTGGGCGTTTGAGAAGCGGGGCTTCAAGCTCGAGAGCGGCCTCGACATCGTGGTAAACGGTAACATCCCGAACGGCTCCGGCCTGAGCTCTAGTGCCTCCCTCGAGGTGCTGACCGGCTTTATCATCCGTGATCTGTTCGGCTTCAGCGATGTCACGAATGTAGACCTCGCCCTGATCGGCCAGGACGCCGAGAATAACTACGCCGGCATGAACTGCGGTATCATGGATCAGTTCGCGAGTGCGATGGGTAAGAAGGACAATGCCATCTTCCTCGACTGTGCGACGCTGAATTATGAGTATGCGCCGGTCGTGCTGGACGGCATGAAGCTCGTCGTGACCAATACCAATAAGAAGCATAAGCTGGTCGGCTCCGCCTACAACGATCGCCGTCGTGAGTGCGAGGAGGCACGCGAGATCCTCGCGAAGGAGTGCGGTATCCAGACGCTCGGTGATCTTTCCAATGCTGACTTCGAGGCACATAAGGCCGCCCTCACGGATCCGATTGTCCAGAAGCGTGCGATGCATGCGGTTTATGAAAACAACCGGGCCATCGAGGCCGTGGCGGATCTGAAGGCCGGCAACATCGAGGCGTTCGGAAAGCTCATGAACGCATCCCATGTATCCCTCCGCGATGACTTCGAGGTCAGCTGCGAGGAGCTCGACGTCCTCGTCGAGGAAGCATGGAAGGTACCGGGTGTCATCGGCTCCCGTATGACCGGCGGCGGCTTCGGCGGCTGCACCGTCTCCATCGTAAAGGACGACGCCATCGAGACCTTCGAGAAGCAGGTCGGCGAGGCGTATAAGAAGCGGATCGGCTATGACTGCACCTTCTACGTGGTCAGCATCGGCGATGGCCCTTCCATTATTTAATTTTAGAGGAGGAAATATTATGACTATTCTTGTAACAGGTGGTGCTGGATATATCGGAAGCCATACATGTGTGGAGCTTCTGAACGCAGGCTATGATGTCGTGATCATCGACAATTTGTATAATTCGAATCAGAAGGCTGTGGACCGGATCGAGGAGATCACCGGTAAGAAGGTGAAGTTCTATCCGGATGATATGATGGATCGTGCAGCGGTGAAGCGTGTGTTCGATGAGAATAAGATCGATGCGGTCATTCACTTCGCAGGCTTGAAGGCGGTCGGTGAGTCTGTGCACAAGCCGATCGAGTATTATCGCACAAATATCGGTTCTACGCTGAATCTGACCGACGAGATGCGTGCGCATGGCTGCAAGAATATCATTTTCTCGAGCTCTGCGACAGTGTACGGCGATCCGGCGGAGATTCCGATCACGGAGAACTGTCCGAAGGGCACCTGCACGAATCCGTATGGCTGGACCAAGTGGATGCAGGAGCAGATTCTGACAGATATTCACACGGCAGATCCGGAGTGGAATGTAATCCTGCTTCGTTACTTCAACCCGATCGGTGCGCACAAGTCCGGTCTCATCGGCGAGGATCCGAAGGGCATCCCGAACAACCTGCTTCCGTACGTGGCACAGGTGGCGATCGGCAAGCTGCCGGAGATTAACGTCTTCGGTAACGATTATGATACACCGGATGGCACGGGTGTGCGGGATTATATCCACGTCGTGGATCTCGCACGTGGTCATGTAAAGGCCATCGAGCGTTTCGCGAAGAAGGATGGTGTGTTCATCTGCAATCTGGGTACCGGTCATGGCTACTCGGTACTGGATGTCATCCATGCGTTTGAGAAGGCCTGCGGCAAGGAGCTTCCGTATGTGATTCGGGAGCGTCGTCCGGGCGATATCGCGACCTGCTACTCGAGCCCTGCGAAGGCAGAGAAGGAGCTCGGCTGGACCGCAGAGTTCGACCTCGAGGATATGTGCCGCGATTCCTGGAACTGGCAGCAGAAGAATCCGAACGGATACAACTCATAATTTATATTTTGAGGCTATTGCCGAAACCGGTATCGGCTTTCGGCAATAGCCTGTTTACGTTATGAAATGATTTATGTAAGGAGATAGAACTATGGACATTCAGGTGGCTGTAAAGGATCTGGTGGCGTATGCGTTGAAGACGGGGCTGATCGAGGAGGCGGATATCATCTGGGCGCTGAATACGGTGACGCTGGAGCTGGGCATCACGGAGGTGACGGCGACCAGGGAGGATGTGATCGCGGAGGCCGACAGCATTGCCTTCGATGAGACGGAGGCGAGTGAGGATCAGAAGGTGAATGCGCTGGGGATGGTGTCCGATGGTACGTACCTTGAGCAGGTGCTGGCTGCGCTGGATGACTATGCGGTGGAGCATGGGCTTACAGGTGGTGATTCAGTCGTATATCGTGATCTGTTCGATACGCGTCTGATGGGTGCGCTGACCCCGCGTCCGTCGGAGGTGCAGGCGAGATTTGCGAGTCTTTATGAGGAGAGCCCGAAGGAGGCGACGGACTGGTACTATACCTTCTCGCGGGATACGGACTACATCCGTCGTTACCGTGTGAAGAAGGATGTGAAGTGGCAGACGCATACAGAGTACGGTGATCTCGATATCACGATCAATCTGTCGAAGCCGGAGAAGGATCCGAAGGCCATCGCGGCGGCGGGCAAGGCGAAGCAGACGGGTTATCCGAAGTGCCAGCTCTGTCATGAGTGCGAGGGCTACAGTGGTCGTGTGGACTATCCGGCGCGTGAGAATCATCGTATCATCCCGATCGAGATTCAGGGCACAGAGTGGGGCTTCCAGTATTCGCCATATGTGTACTACAACGAGCACTGCATCGTGCTGAATGCAGCGCACACGCCGATGAAGATCGATAAGGCGGCGTTTCTGAAGCTGTTTGATTTCGTCGCTCAGTTCCCGCACTATTTCGTCGGGTCCAATGCAGACCTTCCGATCGTGGGTGGCTCCATCCTCGCACATGAGCACTTCCAGGGTGGTCACTATACCTTCGCGATGGCGAAGGCACCGGTGGAGCGGACATTTACGGTTCCGGGCTTCGAGGATGTCGAGGCGGGCATCGTGAAGTGGCCGATGAGTGTTATCCGTCTGAGTGGTGCGGATACGGCGCGGCTCGCCGAGCTTGCGGATCGTATCCTCACGAAGTGGAGAGGCTACACGGATGAGACTGCGTTCATCTTCGCGGAGACCGAGGGCACACCGCACTCGACGATCACGCCGATCGCGCGCAAGGTGGGCGATCAGTTCCAGCTCGATCTCGTGCTCCGGAACAACATCACGACGGAGGAGCATCCGCTCGGCGTATTCCATCCGCATGCGAAGCTTCATCATATCAAAAAGGAGAACATCGGCCTCATCGAGGTCATGGGCCTCGCGGTACTGCCGAGCCGTCTGAAGAGTGAGATGGAGGCGCTTCGCAAGGCGATTCTTGCGGGCACGGATCTTCGTGCGGATGAGGCGCTCCGGAAGCACGCGGACTGGGTAGAGGAGTTTACTGCGAAGTATGCGGCACAGGGCGTGCAGTTCACCGAGGAGAATCTCGAGGGTATCCTCCGCGATGAGATCGGTATCGTCTTCATGCAGGTGCTCGAGGACGCCGGCGTCTATAAGCGCACAGCGGAAGGCCAGGCTGCGTTTGATCGTTTCGTAAAGGCGATCTGAAGCGCGGAGGGCCGGTAACAGCAGCACAGTACTTCGAGTTCGGAAGAATCTAAAATTGTCCCCCTAAGAACCAGTAGGCTCTCTGCAAACGACTGAGTTTTCTTTATGAAAACTCAGTGTTGCAGAGAGTGCTAAGGAAAAATTACTCCAACTGGTTCACTAAGGGGGACAATTTTGATTTTTCACGAACTCTTCGTATGGCTTCTGTTGCCGGTCCTCCGGCTTTCGTGGCATCTTTACCACGGCGAGCAGCCGCTGTTAGTTCGCTCGTCGCTCGGCCTCCGGCTGCTGTCCGCCGAGCCGTGTCTTGACTTAACTTGACTACGTCTGAACTGTAGCCAGCCGCTTTTATCGGTCAGCGAAATCAGTGATTGACGAATGCAGGTTTTTTCCTGGATAATATGGAATAGCTGAACATTTGTAGAGCAGATAATGTAGGAGAAGGGAAGCAATGCAAGAAGGAAAGAAGGGAATCCTGAGAGCGATTCCGATGTTTCTATGTGTGGGTGCGGCGTGCTGTGCGCTGCAGTCGTTTTACCGGGTGTCCGAGCAGGAGCAGGCGGTCGTGACGCGGTTTGGAAAGGTCAATGACATTAAAACCGCCGGCATGTACTTTAAGGTTCCGTTTATTGATCAGGTGCAGAAGGTGGACACGACGACCTATGGTATGCCGATCGGCTACACGATCACGAACGAGCGGAATGGTGAGAATCCGGACTATGAAACGACGAGTGACTCGCTGACCATCACCTCGGATTTTAATCTGGTGAATACGGATTTTTACCTCGAGTATAAGGTGTCGGATCCGGTGAAGTATCTCTATAACTCGAACGAGCCGGTCCGTTTCATCTCGAACATGGCCGCGGCGGCGATCCGCTCGACCGTGTCGGATTTCACGGTCGATGATGTCATGACGACGGAGAAGTCAAAGATTCAGGCGGAGGTGCGGGACCAGCTGACGAAATCGCTGGAGGAAGCGGATATCGGGATTCAGATCGTGAATCTGTCGATTCAGGATGTGGAGCCGCCGACCTCGGATGTCGTTGCGGCATTCAAGTCCGTCGAGACGGCAAAGCAGGAAGCGGATACCACGATCAATAAAGCGAAGCAGTATAAGTCTGAGCAGATTCCGGCCGCAGACGCGACGGCCGACAGCATCATCCAGAAGGCAGAAGCGGAGAAGGAGGCGCGTATCGCGGAAGCCAGCGGACAGGTCGCTCGTTTTAACGCGATGTACGATCAGTATAAGCTGAATCCGCTGATCACGAAGAAGCGTATCTTCTATGAGGCGATGGAGGACGTGCTGCCGGAGCTGAAGGTGATCATCAGTGATGGCAGTACCCAGACGATGATGCCGCTGGAGAGCTTCGCGGATAACTCGGTCGAGGCCACAGATGGAGGTGACGAGAATGGAAAATAATGCGAAGAAGGAAGCACTCGAGCGGGTAAAGAAGGCGGTGAAAAGTGTCGTTACCATCCTCGTGGCCTGTGCGGTTTTCCTGGTCGTCCTGCCACTGCTTTCCAGAGGGGTATTCTATTCGGTGTCTGAAAATCAGTACGCGGTCGTGACGCGTTTCGGAAAGATCGTGGATGTCAAGGATGCGGCCGGCTTATACACGAAGATGCCGGTGGCTGACAACATCCGTTTCGTGACGAAGGCGATGCAGCTCTATGATGTGAAGCCGTCGGATGTCATCACGAAGGATAAAAAATCGATGATTGCGGATAACTACATCGTCTGGAAGATCACAGATCCGACGAAGTTCATGCAGACACTGAACGGCTCGACGAGTGGGGCAGAGGATCGTGTCGGCGTGGCCGTATACAACGCCACCAAGAATATCATTTCCTCGATGAGCCAGGATGATATCATCGCTGCGCGCGGCGATAAGCTGACCGATATGATCACCGCGGAGGCGAATTCTGATATCGGCGGATACGGCATCGTGATCACGAAGGCGGAGATCAAGGCCCTCGATCTTCCGGATGATAATAAGGATGCCGTGTATCAGCGCATGATTTCGGAGCGTGAAAACATCGCGGCATCCTATACCGCGGAGGGCGCCGCCAGGGCACAGAAGATCCGGAACGAGACCGATAAGGAGGTTTCCATCCGGAAGGCGGAAGCCGAGAAGCAGGCCGCGGAGTTGTCCGGTGAAGGCGAGGCGAAGTACATGGAGATCCTCGCGGACGCCTATAATACCGAGGAAAAAGCCTCCTTCTATAACTATATCCGCTCTGTCGAAGCCATGAAGAAATCCCTAAGCGGAAGCGGAGACAAGACCATCATCCTCGACAAGGACTCGGAGCTCGCCAGAATCCTGTATGGGGATATCCACTGAGTGAGGTTTCATATTTTAGAAGGGTGCAGCCGGGAGATTATTCTTCCCGGCTGATTTTTACGGGACGCCTGTAGCGGGAGTCTCTTTTGGTTTGTTTGCCCACCCCATTCGACGTTCTTTATCTATTTACTTATCGGACCCGCCCCATGCAAACAAACAAAAATCGACGCCCATACACCCTGATCTTTAGGAGAGACAAGGGGACTGAACTGTTACACTTCTGGTAACAGTTCAGTCAAGGGAAAACGAGGGCACTATCGAATAACAGGCAGATTTTGAATACGTGGATACTTTTAACACTTTTTTCGTTTTTGCGAGAAATCTTTGAACTATCCATAATTTCCGAATAAGGCGTTTATTGGATGGCTTTCTGGAAAATCAGACATACGCATAAAAGCGTACTATCGAAAAAATCCTGATTTCTAAAATAGTAGATATGGATTTCGGACCGTAGAGAAGAATTTCTCTGAGCGAATATCCAGGAATCCTTCTTTTTTTAAAAGCTGGATATCTGAGGGCGAGCTGCGTCTTGGAAATAAGACCTGTAATATCCACTATTTTTGAAATCACGTAATAGTGGATAGTTTGCAGTCGGCATCGACTATTTCGGGCAAAAATCATATCCAATATTTTCAAAATCGCTCTGGATTGGATAGATTTGTCTGTTTTTGGGATACTTGCATATGGTCGCAGACCAGCTCGGGCATAGTGTACTCGATGCCGAATACTCGGGATGTCTGTACGTGCCCGCAGACTAGACATGGAAAGCAGTATTCGAAAATCGTGTATATGAAATTCCCTGCTAAAATCGAAAATCTCTATGTGAAATAGACACGGACGGCTTCATCATGAAATCGTGTATATGTTTTTGGAGTTTGACGAATGAAATAAGCGTCAGATTTTGATTTTTATAGACACGATTTCCTAATCAGCCTTTCAGTGTATATTCTTTCGTCTAATCTCGCCTCCGAGGCTTTAAAAACATATACACGATTTTCAAATCGGCTTTTCAGTGTATATTTTCGTCTGATCTTGCTTACGATTGCGCTGTAACTTCCGATTAGCCCAGAAGTTTAAGGTGCTCCTCATGAGCGGGGGTGGGACCAAAACGTACGGCTATTCGTGAATCCTATGGGGGGGTGGGCGAATGAGGAGCAGCCTCAAACTCCCTAAGTCAACCAAGGGGTAGAGGAACTGTTACCTTCCGGGGGTTCTTGCTACGGTGCTCCCGCCAGGGGTTCTTGCATAAAACGTATGATCTATGGTATTATTTTATAGATTATCCCTTCACGGGTGTTTCTGCGCCTGCGGAGTTAACATAGTGTGATCACAGAAGATTAATAGCAACTAGGAGAGTGTATGGCAGAGAAGTATGATGCGTCGAGTATTACGGTCCTCGAGGGGCTGGAGCCGGTCCGTGTGCGACCGGGTATGTACATCGGTTCGGTGGGACAGCGTGGTCTCAATCACCTGATCTACGAGATCGTAGATAACTCGGTCGATGAGCATCTGGCAGGATACTGCAGAAATATATGGGTGACGCTGACCGCGGATGGCGCATGTACCGTGCGCGATGATGGCCGTGGTATCCCGGTCGGGATGCACCAGAAGGGTGTGTCCGCGGAACGTATCGTTCTGACGATGCTGCACGCGGGTGGAAAGTTCGACGATAAGGCCTATAAGACTTCCGGTGGTCTCCATGGCGTTGGCTCGTCCGTGGTCAATGCTCTCTCACAGATGATGCGCGTGCGGGTCTATCAGGGCGGAAAGATCTATGAGGACTCCTACGAGCGCGGTAAGCCGACGACGGAGCTCGTGAACGGGCTTCTTCCGGTGGTCGGAAAGACGAAGGAGACCGGTACGGAGATCAGCTTCATCCCGGATCCGGAGATCTTCGAGAAGACACGTTTCAAGGAGGAGTGGCTGAAGTCCCGCCTACATGAGACCGCGTATCTTAACCCGCAGCTGACGATCCACTATGCGGATCAGCGTGGAGAGCTGCCAGAGACGATCGACTACCATGAGCCGGAGGGCATCATCGCCTTCGTAAAGGAGCTCAATAAGGACAGCGAGCCGGTGACCCCGGAGATCTACTTCCGCGGGGAGAGCGAGGGCACGACCCTCGAGTGCTGTATCCAGTTCTGTGATAATTTCGAGGAGAACATCCTCGGTTTCTGTAATAACATCTTTACCCAGGAGGGTGGCACGCATATCGTGGGCTTCAAGACGAAGTTCACGCAGCTCATCAACAGCTACGCACGCCAGCTCGGGATCCTGAAGGAGAAGGATGCGAACTTCACCGGTGCGGATACCCGTAATGGTATGACCGCAGTCATCGCCATCAAGTTCCCGGACCCGATCTTCGAGGGCCAGACGAAGACGAAGCTCGCGAGTGCGGATGCTGCGAAGTATGTGCAGAGCATCGTCGATGCGGAGCTGCAGCACTACTTCGATCGAAACGTCGAGGTGGTGAAGGCCATCATCGGCTGTGCGGAGAAGTCTGCGAAGATCCGTCGCGCCGAGGAGAAGGCGAAGACGAACATGCTGAGCAAGTCGAAGTACAGCTTCGATTCGAACGGCAAGCTCGCGAACTGCATCTCGAAGGACCCGGAGAAGTGTGAGATCTTCATCGTCGAGGGTGATTCGGCGGGCGGCTCTGCGAAGACCTGCCGCGACCGTCAGACCCAGGCGATCCTGCCACTCCGTGGTAAGATCCTGAACGTCGAGAAGGCGTCGATGGATAAGGTTCTCGCAAACGCGGAGATCAAGACCATGATCAACACCTTCGGCTGCGGCTTCTCCGAGGGCTACGGCAACGACTTCGACATCTCGAAGCTGCGCTACAACAAGATCATCCTGATGACGGATGCGGATGTCGATGGTTCTCACATCGACACCCTGCTGCTGACCTTCCTGTACCGTTTCATGCCGGACCTCATCCGCGAGGGGCATGTGTACGTGTCGATGCCACCGCTCTACCAGGCGATCCCGCACAGTAAGAAGGAAGCGTCCGAGTACCTCTACGACGAGGCGGCGCTCACGAAGTATCAGAAGAAGCATAAAACCGGCTCCTATGAGCTGAAGCGCTTCAAGGGTCTCGGTGAGATGAACCCGGAGCAGCTCTGGGAGACGACCCTGAACCCGGAAAACCGCGTGCTGAAGCGCGTGGAGATCGAGGACGGCCGCATGGCCTCCGAGGTGACGTCCATGCTGATGGGCTCCGACGTAGGACCGCGCCGCGACTTCATCCACGACCACGCAAACGAAGCAGTGATAGACTCCTGATCACATGGGTGCCCCGAAGGGGCGGGCCCCGTGTGATGCCCCCGGGCGGCGAGGCCGTTTTGCTGCCATTGCGGCAAAATCAAACGACAATGCCTGCGCCGTAGGCGCATCAAATGGCATTGTCTCCTTATAACATAAATAAAGGATATATATGGCTGAACAGATTTTAACAACTGAATTTTCCGAGGAGATGCAGAAATCCTACCTCGATTACTCGATGAGTGTCATCACCTCACGTGCGGTGCCGGACATCCGTGACGGACTGAAGCCGGTACAGCGTCGCGTGCTCTATGACATGAACGAGCTGCACGCAAACCACGACCGCCCGACCTACAAGTCGGCGCGTATCTGTGGTGATACGATGGGTAAGTACCATCCGCATGGTGATTCCTCGATTTATGACACCCTGGTCGTCATGGCGCAGGATTTCAAGCGCATGCAGCCGGTGGTGCATGGACAGGGTAACTTCGGTTCCATCGAGGGTGACTCCGCAGCCGCACCGCGATACACCGAGGCGAAGCTCGAGAAGTTTACGGATGACTGTATGTTGGCGGACCTCGACACGATGGTGCCGTTCCAGCCGAACTACGATGAGACCCTGCGGGAACCGGTGGTGCTGCCGGCACGTATCCCGTACTTCCTGCTGAACGGCTCCGAGGGCATCGCGGTCGGCATGACGACCTCCACCCCGAGCCACAATCTCGGCGAGATCATTGACCTCATCCTTGCGTACCTCCGCAATCCGGCGATGGAAACCGCGGACATGATGCAGTACCTGAAGGGACCGGATTTCCCGACCGGCGGCATCATCGCGAACAAGTCCGAGCTCGTCGACATTTACCGCAGCGGCACGGGCCGCCTCAAGCTCCGCGGCAAGCTGCAGTTTGAGAAGAAGGAGGGCCGTTCCGACCGCGATAAGCTCGTCGTGACCGAGATTCCGTACACGATGATCGGCCAGGGCATCATGAAGTTCATGCAGGATGTCGCCCAACTCGTCGAGGACAAGATCCTTCCGGAGATCGTCGACATCTCGAACCAGTCCGACAAAAACGGCATCCGCATCGTGCTCGAGCTGAAGGCCGGTGCGAACATCGAGCGCATCCAGAATATACTGTATAAGAAAACGAGACTCGAGGATACCTTCGGCGTGAACATGCTGGCCATCCACGAGGGACGACCGGAGACCATGACGCTCCGGGGCATCCTGAAGGCCTATCTCAAGTTCCAGTACGAGATCCTCACGAACAAGTACCAGAACCTGCTCGAGAAGGAGCTCGCACGTAAAGAGATCCAGGATGGTCTCATAAAGGCCGTCGACCTGATCGACGCCATCATTGCCCTCCTGCGGAACTCGAAGAGCCAGGCCGATGCGAAGCAGGCACTCATGAGCGGTGAGATCGCGGGTATCAAGTTCCGTGAGCGGGACCGCGAGTTCATGTCGACGATTGAGACCTTCCACTTCACGGAGCGGCAGGCACAGGCGATCCTCGATATGCGTCTCAGCAAGCTCATCGGCCTCGAGCTGATCGAGCTGAAGAAGCAGCATGCCGAGACACTCCGAAACATCAAGGAGTACCGTGGCATCCTCGGCAGTCGCGAGCGCATGAACGAGGTGCTGTCTGAGGACCTCATGATGATCCAGGCCGCGTATGCTGTGCCGCGCCGCACCGTGCTCGAGGATGGAAAGGAAGCCGTCTTCAACGAGAGCGAGGTGCAGGAGATCAGCTGCTACTACATCCAGGATAAGTTCGGCTACTGCAAGCTCATGGATGAGGCGACCTACCAGCGGAACCAGGAGGCCGTCGAGTCGGACAACCGTTTCGTGCTGAAGTGCAAGAACACGGACCGTGTGCTGCTGTTCACCGATAAGGGCAACATGCACCAGATCAAGTGTCAGGATGTGCCGCTCGGAAAGTTCAAGGACAAGGGCGTACCGATCGACAACATCAGTAAGTACAACGCGAACCAGGAGGAGATCATCTATGTCAATGTGAAGTCCGCTCTGGCAGGGAAGACCCTGATCTTCGCGACGAGAGACGCGATGGTGAAGCTCGTCGAGACCTCGGAATTCGAGACTGCGAACAAGCTCGTCGCTGCAACGAAGCTGGGCGAGGGCGATCGACTGATCGAGATTCAAGCGATGGCTTACGAAACCGACATCGTCTTCGAGACGCATGACGGCTACTTCCTCCGCTGCTCCCTGAGCGATATCCCGCTTCAGAAGAAGAACAGTAAGGGTGTCATCGGCATCCGTCTCGGCAAGTGCGACAACCTCGAGCACTTCTATCTCCTCGGCACCGAGCCGGTGGAGATCACGTATCGGAAGAAGCCGCTCAGCTTAAACCGCTTGAAGCTCGCCGGTCGCGCCGGAAAAGGCACGAAGCACTAATCACGGGGATGTCATCTGTTGCTGTTCAGGCGAAGCTCGACGGACGGCAGCCGAGCCATGCCTGGACATAACTACGTTTTAACAGTAGCCACCCAGGCGGCGAAAGGCTGCTATTCGAAAATGTTATATTGCCACGATGAGTTAAAAGTAATACAATACGGAAACATATACGTATCTATCAAAGCGAATTAAAAGTGTTGAGGAGACTGAAATGGAAAAGTTAAAGGTTGGTGTTCTTGGTGCGACTGGAATGGTTGGCCAGCGTTTTATCACATTGCTTGTGAACCATCCATGGTTCGAGCTGACGACGCTTGCAGCGTCCCCGAGATCTGCGGGTAAGACCTATGCAGAGGCTGTAGAAGGTAAGTGGAAGCTGGATATTCCGATGCCGGAGGAAGTAAAGGACATGATCGTCCAGGACGTTTCGAAGGTAGAAGAGGTTGCAAAGGATGTCGATTTCGTATTTTCCGCAGTGGATATGAAGAAGGACGAGATCAAGGCCATCGAGGAAGCGTATGCGAAGACGGAGACCCCGGTCGTTTCGAACAACTCTGCACACCGCTGGACGACAGATGTGCCGATGGTCGTTCCGGAGATCAACCCGGATCACTATCAGCTCATCGAGGCACAGAAGAAGCGCCTTGGCACAACACATGGCTTCATCGCAGTAAAGCCGAACTGCTCGATCCAGTCCTACACACCAGCCCTTGCTGCATGGATGCAGTTCGAGCCGTATGAGGTGATCGTTTCCACCTACCAGGCAATTTCCGGCGCCGGCAAGAACTTCGAGTCCTGGCCGGAGATGGAGCACAACATCATCCCGTACATCGGTGGTGAGGAAGAGAAGTCCGAGAAGGAGCCGCTCCGCGTACTCGGCAGCCTAGAGGGCGATCACATCGATCTCATCGATGGTCTGAAGATCTCTGCACAGTGCATCCGTGTGCCGATTCTGAACGGTCATACTGCGACGGTCTTCGTCAAGTTCCATCAGAAGCCGACGAAGGAAGAGCTCGTCGAGGCACTCCGCAGCTACCGCGGTGAGCCGCAGGAGCTCGAGCTGCCGTCCGCACCGAAGCAGTTCATCCAGTACCTCGAGGAGGACGACCGTCCACAGGTTTCCCTCGATGTAAACTACGAGAACGGCATGGGCATCTCCATCGGTCGTCTCCGTGAGGACTCCATCTATGACTGGAAGTTCGTCGGCCTCAGCCACAACACCCTCCGTGGTGCTGCCGGCGGCGGTGTAGAAGCTGCTGAGTACCTCGCAAAGAAGGGCTACATCACAAAGAAATAAGCGGATCATCTGATTCCTGAGGGATGCTGATCTTTTTAACACCGGAGTGACGATTCACTCCGGTGTTTTCTTTGCCTGGAAGAACTTTCGATTTGTTTTGTTCGTTTCCTGGAGTAGAATATAAATGAGAGATTTTAACTTGCTGCGAGTGACTTTAGACATCGAAAAAGAGGTTCCGTATGGATTTCATGACGATTAAGCAGGCTTC
>CAKQED010000028.1:0-29563 GCA_934229835.1 uncultured Oribacterium sp.
CTCTGGATCCTCATCCATGAGCTTTCTCATCATAGGCTCGTCAGCACCAGCTACAGGAAGACCATCGGTAAGTGCATTACGGAGAAGCCATGCTGCGGAGAAGCTAGTTACGAGGATAGGTGCATCACAGTTCTTCTCTCTGTAGATCTCAACTACGCGCTTGGTCAGCTCGATCTGCTTCTTTACATACTCACTGTCCATGGACATCGGCTGAATCTTCTTTAAGTCTGCTGCGCACTCAACAAATGAAACATCCAACGGCGCCATCATCAGAGTATCGTTCATGATCTTGATTACATCCGGATTGAACTTCTCGAGTGCCGGGCGGTGGCCTTCGATATTGGCCTCAAATGCCTCTGGACGCTCCAGGCCCATGTTCCAGTCATAAGCATCTGTGAAGTGATGGAAGAATGCTACAGGTACACGATCAACCGGCTCATTTGCTAACACCTTCATGAATCTTTCACGCTTTGTCATTTTAATACGCTCCTTTTTTATACATTTCGACGAACTCATCTCTAACCTGCAGGATTTAGAGTTGACTTATTTGATAAAATAATAGTACATTATACAGAAAGTTTTGTATAATATATAAAGCACAAGAGGGGGATGAAAAAAAAGCTATACCCTTTTCTATGATATACATTTTTGAATCAGGAGGGCGAGTGCAGAATGAAGTTGACCACGATCGCATACTTCATCGCTGTGGCCGAAGCCGGCTCCATCCGTGCTGCAGCACAACGTCTCTATATCGCACAACCGAGTTTAACGAAAGCGATCCAGCTCATGGAAGAAGAGCTGGGCGTGCGCCTGTTTATTCGTACCAATACCGGCATACAGCTTACCGACGCCGGTGAATCCATACTTCCGCAGGCCAGACAGATGATGGCGATGTATAATCACTGGCTTGAACTCGGGAGCAACATCCCACTGAAGAAGATCAGTATTTACAGCCATATTTCGCTGACCGGTTTCCTGGTACCGGACATCCTGCTGCAGTTCCGTGAAAGCTATCCAGAACTGACCGTCAACTATTATACGGATGCCGAGCCGGAGCGTTTCCTCTCCTCCGACCTGCAGGAGCCCCCGCTGGTCCTTGGCCTCAACTATCCACACGCAGATATGGATCGGAAGCTGAAGGCACAGGGAAACGAAAAAATCGTACTGACCCGTGGCGGCTACGGCTGCCTCGTCAACCGTCACAGCCCTCTGGCAGAGAAGGACAGTGTACGCTTTCAGGATCTGAAAGACTACTGCCTCGCATTTACGAATCAGACGCTGTGTCCGTGCACACAAGATGAAGACAGCACCAGTGCCATCAGCCGCTTCATGACGGAGCTCGTAAAGACCATCTCGACCAAGAACATCCTGGAGATCGGAACCGTCAACAGCGTCATCGATCTCGTAAGCCAGCATCCCTATACCTTCGCCGTCTCTTTCGCCCCGGTGCATTTCCGCTACCCTGGTGTACAGACCGGCGAGCTCGTGTACATTCCGATGCAGGCCTCGGGCGTCGAAGCCGAAATGCAACTCATCTATCCAATCAATGCCTACAACCAGCATCCGGCCTTTCGGAATCTTGTAAACTGCCTGCGTCAGGAAATGGATGCCTTCCTCGAAAGATGCGCCACCCCGGAACATCTGAAGTCGTAAATAGAAAAAGCACCAGTGGGAACACAGACACTGCCGATGCAGTGTAAATGCAACCCTCTCTGGTGCTTTTTTCTTATATGTATACTGTCCGCGCCTCCGTCTTCACAGATCTCGAATGGCTGCTGTTTCTACGGATGTCATCGGCCCTTCACCACACTTGATTCCTCGCTTACACGTGCCCGTTTCATCGCTTCCTTCGTGAGATCCTTGATCACTTCTCCACCGATGATCAGCCCGGCGACGGAAGGCACAAACGAAACGGAGCCCGGGGTTGAGCGGCGCTTGCTGATATGCTCGACATCTGGTGATATTTCTCCGGCGGAGACAGGCTCCTCCTCTTCCACGAGTGAGGTCAATGCTTCTTCCGTGGAGTATACGACCTTCAGATGCTTCACATTGCGCTTCTTTAGTTCTCTGCGCATGACACGGGCGAGCGGGTCGATCGAGGTCTGATAGATGTCCGCGACCTGGAATTTCGTAGGATCGAGCTTATTACCGGCGCCCATGCTGCTGATGATCGGCGTACCGGCTGCCTGACAGGCCATGACGAGCTGGATCTTCGCCGTCACGGTATCGACCGCGTCGATGACGTAATCATACTCCTCAAAATGGAATTCTGCACTGGTTTCCGGCAGGAAAAAGCACTCGTGACGATGGACGACACAGTCCGGGTTGATGTCATGGATACGCTCCGCCATCACCTCGGTTTTATAGCGCCCGACGCTCTGGTGGGTGGCGATGATCTGACGGTTGATGTTCGTGAGACAGACGGTGTCGTTATCCACGAGGTCGATCGTGCCGACGCCGGCGCGTGCGAGGGCCTCGACTGCGAAACCGCCGACGCCGCCGACACCGAAAACGATGACACGGGCGTGCTGTAAAACATCCACAGCCTTTGCGCCCAGAAGGAGACGGGTTCTCGAAAACTGATCTGGCATAAATTCTCCTCTTTCGTAAGAAAATCGTAAGGGGGGCTGACCCCATTAAAAAATTCTAAAATTCAAAAAAGCGCTGGCGTTTATCACGTCAGCGCTTCTTATCATATTCTGTTTTTCGGATGTCTGTCAATCAGAACTGCAGGTCCTCGGACCGTGCGCTTATGCTGCCGGTGCCGAAGCCGATGCGGCTTACATCAGGTCGGCGACATTGAGCCAGTTCTCGAGGATCTCCTTCTCCTCCGGACGCTGCTTCGTAAGGTTCGCAGCGGCGACGATCGGAAGCCACTTGTGCACATAGCTCTTGTCGGTGTTGGTCTTCGCGCAGAAATCCTGATAGTACTGCTCTGCCGCATCACGATCCTCGAGGTAGAGTGTCGTGTAGGTTCTCGCTACATCAGCACTTGCGTTACCCTGGGTAGCATGTACCCAGTCGATGAGGTACATCGTGCCATCCTCTGCGACGATGATGTTATCCGGACGGAAATCACCGTGCAGGAGCTTGAAGTGTTTCGGCATGGACTCGAGACGGGTCAGGAGCTCATAACGCGTGCTTGCATCGATGGTGTTGAGGCCATTGATCTGGTAAGTCAGCTTATCGCGCAGCTTCTGAAGCAGCGGAGCCTTCTTCGTGAACATCAGCATCTGAAGATCGACCATCTGTGCGATGTACTCGTTTTTCTTCTCCGGATGCTCCTTCATGAGCTCCTCGAGTGTCTTACCGGCGATGTACTCACGCTCGATCACCCACTGGCCATCCTCCTCGTAGATTCCGAGAACCTTCGGTACATGGAGGCCTTCGATGGTCTCTACACGTGCATGGGCGAAGGCTTCATGAAAAACCTCTGACTTGTCAAACGACTTCTCAAAAATCTTCAGAATCTTATCGCCATCGCGATAAACACTCTTGCCCGCTTTTTTCGATAATAATTCTCTAGCCATAGTTGTTCTCCTTTTTTTAGTATGAGACTATTCTACTACACTTCATGAGAAAAGAAATATAAAATCGTTAAATTAATAACGAATTTCTTTTTATAACTTTTTACCTATGCCGGCTTATTCATACTGGAAGCGGAAGACGGCACAGCCATAGGCCGGGAGCGGGTAGGCTACGTGGTATGGTCTTCCGTCACACTCGCCCTTCTTCGCCTGGTAGGCATTCTTCCGTCCGTCCTTCGCGCTTACGGCGCCGTTTTCATCGAAAATCAGCGTATAACGGCCGCGGGTCGGAACACCGACCGCATAGTCCGAACGTTCCACCGGGGTCATGTTGACGACGAAGACGAGGCTGTTCTTTCCGGTATGATCCTTCCGGATGAAGCTGAAGATCGAGCGGTCGGCATCGTCCGCATTGATCCACTCGAAGCCCTCCCAGCTGTCGTCCTGCTCCCACATCGCCGGGTACTTCCGGTACATATGGAGGAGGTCACGCATGAAATTCTGCACACCCTTGTGCTCCGGCTCCTCGGTGAGGTACCAGTCGAGGGACACCTTCTCATCCCACTCGTGCAGCTGTGCGAAATCCTGGCCCATGAAGAGTAGCTTCTTGCCGGCGTGACCGAACATGAAGAGGTAGCCGCACTTTAAGTTTCGGAACTTATCCTCATAGAGACCCGGCATCTTGTTGATCATCGAACACTTGAGATGGACGACCTCATCGTGGCTCAGCACCAGGATGAACTTCTCGGAGGAAGCATAGCTCATACCGAAGGTCATCTTGTTATGTGCCCCCTTACGGAAGTACGGATCCAGCTTCATATAGTCGAGGAAGTCATGCATCCAGCCCATGTTCCACTTATAGGTGAAGCCGAGGCCGTCATACTCCGGCGCCGCCGTCACCTTCGGCCATGCGGTCGACTCCTCCGCGATGATGATGGTGCCGTCCTTCCGACCGAGGATGATGGAGTTCAGATGCTTGAAGAACTCGATGGCCTCGAGGTTTCCGTTTCCGCCGTACTTGTTCGGTACCCACTCGCCATCCTTGCGGCCATAGTCGAGGTAGAGCATGGACGCCACCGCATCGACACGGAGTCCGTCGATGTGATACTCGTCATACCAGTACAACGCGTTTCCGATGAGGAAGTTCTGCACCTCATTCTTACCGTAATCGAAGATCTTCGTGCCCCAGTCCGGATGCTCCCCCTTCCGCGGGTCGGCATACTCATAGGTCGGGGTACCGTCGAAATCCGCCAGTCCCTGCGCATCCTTCGGGAAGTGTGCCGGTACCCAGTCGAGGATCACGCCGATGCCATGCTGGTGAAGATAATCCACCAGGTACATGAACTCCCTCGGAGAGCCATGACGGCTCGTCGGTGCGAAATAGCCGGTCACCTGATATCCCCAGCTGGCGTCAAGCGGATGCTCTGCGATCCCCATCAGCTCGACGTGCGTGTAGCCCATATCGTTACAATACTCGGCGAGCTCATGTGCCGCCTCCGTATAGGTATAGAAGCCGTTTTTCTCCTCGCGGTTCTTCTTCCGCCAGGAGCCGAGATGACACTCATAAATCGCCATCGGCTGTGCGAAGGTCGGCGTCTTCGCGCGCGTACTCATCCAGCTCTGGTCTCCCCAGCCATATCCCGAGAGATCCGCGGTCATCGATGCCGTACCCGGACGGAACTCTGCGGAAAATGCATACGGATCCGCCTTATACAGGACGTCGCCACGCTGTGTATGAATCGCAAACTTGTAGATCTCACCGAAGCCCATACCCTCGATGAAGCCCTCGTAGATGCCGCTGGTCTCGAGTGGAAGCATGTAGTTCGCCTCCACATCCCACGCGTTCCGGTCACAGACGATGGAAACGGCCTTCGCATGTGGTGCCCAGACCGCGAAGTGCATGCCCTTCTTCCCACGCAGTGTCGCCGGGTGTGCACCCATCTTCTCATAAATCTTATAATCGCGGCCCTCGCCGAAGAGGTAACGATCGAGCTCGGTGATGAAGACCGGGTCCAATGCTTCCGGCGAAGCGCTCGTCACGGGCTTCTTCTCCTGTGGCTTCGGTGCACTCTTGTGTGCCGCCGGCGCCGCTGGTTTCGCGGTCTTCGGCGCGGTTTTCTTTACCGTGGTTTTCTGTATATCGTTTGTGGCTGGTTTTGTACTTCCGGCCGGTGTTGCTTTCCTGGATCTGGTGGCCATGATGTCCTCCGTTCATATTTTGTCGTGATCATATTATACAACAAAACGAGGGGATTTTCCCCTCGTTTTGACATTTTTACCATATTGTGCAGAGCCGTTTATTATACGGCACATTCATGTTCTTTAGTTGTGTAGTTTGAGACGCCCGGAGGGCTCGCAATACTGTGCTGCTGGTGGCAACCCTCCGGGCATCTCATCACGCACAGCATTATTTCACCTTGATCATCCGGCCGGCGTTTGCCTCGAGGCGAATCATGATACGGTTATCTGCCTCGATCGGGATCGTCTCCTCGGTCTGCAGGTCGAAGGCAAGCTCCGCCTTCATCGGCAGGGTCACGTAGAACACCGCCGGCTGCTCATCGTTGTTGAGCGCCGTCACGACCGCACTGTTATGGTCCATGCGGGCGTAGGCCCACTGGCGGTTCTGGAGATACAGCTCCTTATACTGACCCATGTGGAGTTCCGAGTTCTTGCCATGGATCTCTGCGAGCTTCGCAACATAGGAGGTGAAGTCGTTCGGCTTCATCTCATCGAGGTCGATGGACGGACGCAGCGGTGAATCATCCGGCCCCTGCTTGACGCCCGCGAGACCGAACTCGCCACCATAATAGATGGATGGCTTACCCGGCAGGGTAAACATCGCCATATAGCATGGGCGGAGATTGTTCTTATTTTCGAGCTTCGACACGATACGATCCACATCATGGTTCTCGAGGAAGAGATACAGATCCCGGCCGATCGTGAGATTACGGTTCACATTATGCGCGATCTCGAAGAAATTATGGCTGTTGAAGCCACTGTAGATCGACTTATGCAGCTCGTAGTTCGTCACCGAGTGCAGGGTCTCCGGATTCACCCAGCGCGCATACTCTCCGTGGATCACCTCGCCCATCAGCCAGAACTCCGGCTTCATTTGGTTCGTGAAGTAACGGAGCGTATGCTGGAAACCCATATCGAGCACATCGGCACAGTCGAGACGGAGACCATCGATGTCGAAGGTGTCGATCCAGTACTGCACGACATCGATCAGATATTTACGGACGCCCTCGCAGTTGAAGTTCAGCTCCGGGAGCTCCCAGGCACCGCGCCACGCACTGTAGTGGAAGCGGTCGCCCCATGGGGAACCGCCATCGAAACCGACGCCCTTGTACCAGTCCTTATATGCACTGTCCCAGCCCTTCTCCTGGATATCCTGAAACGCGAAGAAGCCGCGTCCGGTGTGGTTGAACACCGCATCAACGACGACACGGATGCCATAATTATGCGCGGTGTCCACGAAGTGTCGGAAGTCTGCATTGGTCCCCAATCGACGATCGACGGTTTTATAATCCGTGGTGTCATAGCCATGACTGCCGGACTCGAAGAGCGGGCCGATGTAGATGGCATCGCAGCCGAGCACCTTCAGGTACGGGATGAAGGCGTCAAG
Source organism: uncultured Oribacterium sp. (assembly GCA_934229835.1). Taxonomy (GTDB): domain Bacteria; phylum Bacillota; class Clostridia; order Lachnospirales; family Lachnospiraceae; genus Oribacterium. Next base: position 7,153 of record CAKQED010000028.1, read on the forward strand.
CTCAGAAAAGCGTCGACGGATCTCTCCGCCATCGTTCTGCTTCTCGGCACCCACCATGCCGAGAGGATACATATGATAAAAAACAGCACTGTCATACCAGGCCATATTCACCTCCGAATCTTGCAGACGAAGGCTTCGATACGGTCGAGCGCCTTCTTCAGGTCATCGATGGAGTATGCGTAGGAGATACGCATGAAGCCCTCTCCACAGTCACCGAAGGCAGTACCTGGGACGATCGCGACCTTCTCCTCCTGAAGCAGGCGGTTCGCAAACTCCTCGGAGCTCATGCCGAAGCGCTTGATGGACGGGAAGACATAGAATGCGCCATACGGCTCGAAGCAGTCCATGCCGATCTCCCGAAGACGCGCCACGAGGAAGCGGCGGCGCTGGTCATAGGCCTCACGCATGCGGGCGATATCCTCATCGCCGTTCTTCAGTGCCTCGACGGCAGCATACTGCGAGGTCGTCGGTGCACACATGATAGCGAACTGGTGCAGTTTCAGAATCTGCTTGAGGATCGGCTTCGGGGCACAGCAGTAGCCGAGACGCCAGCCGGTCATCGCATAGGCCTTCGAAAAGCCGTTGATGTATACGGTACGATCGCGCATACCCGGGAACTCGATGATACTGTGCATCTCACCCTTGTAGGTAAGCTCTGCATAAATCTCATCAGAGAGGACATAGAGGTCGTTCTGCTCGATGATCGGCACGAGCTTCTCGAGGTCCTCCTTCTCCATGATGGCACCGGTCGGGTTGTTCGGGAACGGCAGCACGAGAAGCTTCGTCTTCGGCGTGATCTTCTCGAGAAGCTTCTCCGGGGTCAGACGGAACTCGTCTTTCTCTTCGAGCTCGATCGGCACCGGTACACCACCCGCCATGATGGCACACGGGGTGTAGGAAACGTAGCTCGGCTGCGGGATGAGGACCTCATCACCCGGATTCAGCATGCAGCGCATCGCGAGGTCGATCGCCTCGGAGCCACCGATGGTGACCATGCACTCGCTCAGCGGGTCGTAGCTTACACCGAAGCGGCGGTTGATATAATTTGAAATCTCGGTACGTAACTCCTTTAAGCCGGCATTGGACGTATAGAAGGTACGACCCATCTCGAGGGAGTGGATGCCCTCTTCACGTACATGCCACGGCGTATCGAAATCCGGCTCGCCGACACCGAGGGAAATCGCATCCTCCATCTCCGACACGATGTCGAAGAACTTACGGATGCCGCTCGGCTGGATTTCGGTGATTCGATCATTTAATGGACTTCTCATAAGGACACCTTCATTCTCTCGTCAACACGCGGCTGCTCGATAACGGTGCCGTGATCCTTATACTTTCTCAGCACGAAATGCGTCGCGGTGGACTGGACGGAATCCATCGGAGACAGCTTCTCGGAAACGAACAGTGCCACCTCCTTCATGGTTCTGCCCTTGATCATCACGGTGAAATCGAAGGATCCGGACATGAGGTACACCGCATCCACCTCATCATACTGATAGATACGCTGGGCGATGGAGTCGAAGCCCTGTCCACGCTGTGGGGTGACCTTCACCTCGATCAGCGCATCGACACGCTCGTCGGCGGTCTTGTCCCAGTTGATGAGCGTATGATAGCCGCAGATGATGCCCTCCTGCTCCATACTCTCGATTTCTGCCTTCACTCTCTCCTCATTCTCACCGAGGATATCGGCGATGTCCTTTGTGGTCAGACGTGAATTTTTTTCGATAATTGCAAGAATCTTCTCTCTCATGGTTCTATACTCCTCTTTTTCAGATGTCGGCGCACAACATTTTATTTTAAACATCCGACAGGCTGTAGACAACTTAATATTTACTTTTGCTTGTGGTCATTCTGCTGAAGTCCCCCGGAAGGGCCTGCCTGAACTATACTATTCTGTCTGTTATGGCTTTTCACTTCCGCTTCACACCCGCCAGGAAGCGCTCCAGCTCCTCGTAGTCCTCACGGGTGAGGTAAGCCGGCTCGACGCCATCCACACGGAGGCGCTTCTTTCCCTTCGTGAAGCGACCGAAGACAGCTGCCTTCACCGGCTCCTCTGTCCGGCGATGGGATGCGTCGAAGCCGGCGCGGTCTCCCTGCTCGAAAATCGCATCCGCATCGACCTTCGCAAGGCCGCTCTGCGTCTTCAGGAAGTCCTCCACCAGCTGCGTGCCCCGATCGACGGCCAGCAGCCAGCAGTCTTCCGACCAGAGCCGGTACGGGAAGAGGTCGAACAGCTCGCAGACCTCCATCGTAAACTGACGGATCGGGATGCGGTCATAGCGGAACTCGCAGCCCACACCATCGCCTCGCTTCTTCCCGGTCTCCGGATCGATGCCCTCTGATGCGCAGAAGTCCCACAGTGCCTTCAGGGCACCGCCCTTCGCCACCGGCCAGCACTTCGTGACGCCATAGTTTTTCTGATAGCCCGGAAGCAGCTGCTCCAGCGGATCACACGAACCCGAAGGAGTGCCCTCCGGGCGGCAGGCTCGAGCATCCAGCCCCTTCACTTCCTCCGCGAGGTACGCCGTACCGAACCGTTTTCTGATGTCTGTCATTCGCTGATCGAGGAGGACACGAAGCGCATACGTTCCGACCTCACCGATCATGACCAAATCCTGGCCAGGAGTGATATCATGTTTCATATTTTTCATCCATTATCATACTGCTGTGCAGCTGTGAAATCGTCCCTTCTCCAACAGGCTCGCGATGGCCTGTTCAGAGGTGTCAGGTGTGCAACCATTCCTGCATCGTCTGCGTACAGCACCGAAGTCTATTGCACCGAATAAAAAGAGAGACAGCCCGCTGGGCTGTCTCTCCGTCATTCTGTGTCCATCAAAGAATATATGGAAGAACCATGGTCAGCACCATTGCGGCAACGAGGGCAATGACGATAACCGCGGATACGGTCTTTTTCTGCTTCGGACTCATCATATCGACTTATCTCCTTAAATTTCTATATCTTCGTTTTCAAATGATGCCCTATATAATACACTCTTTCCGAAGCGCTGACAAGTTTTTATTATGTGGTCACGTACGCCAGCATGGTCGACAGCATGTCTGGACGCCCGGACTGTTACGTCTTCTTGACACTGCAGTCCCCTCGGCCTACACTAGGGAAAACATTGCGTAGGGCGGTGTGTCGTCATAACGCCTCATCACTGAACTGTAACGAGATGAGCGAGGCCCGCCTATGAAATATGAAAGGATTTATATATGAAATCACTGAATGAACTTCATATCGGATTTATCGGTCTGGGAAATATGGGCGGCGCCGTGGCCGAGGGCTTCGTCCGTGCAGGCATCCCGGCGGGCAATATTTATGCCTGTGGTGGACACTTCGAGAAGCTCACAGCACGCTGCGCGGACATCTCTGCACTTGCGCCATCCGACGCTGAAAACGCAGCCGGTATTCATGCCTGCCACGACGTCGTAGAAGTAGCCGATGCGTCGGACCTCATCTTTATCGCCGTAAAGCCGGTGAAGATTCCGACGGTCATCAAGCCATACGCAGCGCACTTCGCTGACAAGCTGGTCGTTTCGGTAGCGTGGGGCTATGACCTCGCTCGTTATGAGAAGGAAGAAATCCTTCCGGCATCTGCGCACCTTCTCTGCACGATCCCGAATATCCCGGTTTCGGTCGGAAAGGGCATCTTCATCGCCGAGAAGGTGACGAGCCTTACACCGGAGGAGGAAACCCTGGTTCATAGCTTACTCGAGAAGATTTCCATGGTGATTCCGGTGGAGACCGCACAGCTCAACATCGGCGGCATCATCGGTGGCTGTGCGCCTGCCTTTGCGGAGGTCTTCATGGAGGCGCTGGCTGACACGGCTGTCATGTACGGCATCCCGCGTGCGACAGCATATCCGCTCGTATCTAAGATGCTCGAAGGCACCGCCGCACTGCAGCTTACAAGCGGAAAGCATCCGGCTGCAATGAAGGACGATGTCTGCTCACCGGGCGGCGCAACGATCCGCGGCATCGCTTCCCTCGAAGAACACGGCTTCCGCGGTGCCGTCATCGATGCCGTCAAAGCCATTCAGGGTGAATAAGCAGAATAATCGAGAACATTCATCCGAAGCCTCTGCACACTACGAATGAAGCTATAACATTGTTGACGCAAGCAAAACCACGGTCAGCGGATAATAGAGGTCAGGATGCCCGGAGGGCTGTCACCAGAAGCCATACGAAGAGGTCGTGAACAAATCCAAATCGGGCCCTTAGAACCAGTTGGAGTAATTTTTCCTTAGCACTCTCTGCAACACTGAGTTTTCATAAAGAAAACTCAGTCGTTTGCAGAGAGCCTACTGGTTCTTAGGGCCCGATTTGTGATTTTTCCGAGCTCGAAGTACTGTGCTTCCGGTGACAGCCCTCCGGGCATCCTGCAACGTTCTCGCACACCGCGATCGGGCATTACCTGCTCCTTCGTCGCAGGAACGCCCGATCATGTGGCATTGCCACATAGATCAGCGAAAAGAAGAGCCCGAAAAAGCATGCGAGCATGTTTTTTCGGGCTCTTCTTTTCGCTGATCTGCGTTTGCAACGGCTGGTCAGATGTAGTGCTTCTTCTGTGATGAGAACTCCAGTCGCGACAGTGCGCGGGCGAGGGATGACTGGGTCATCTTGAATTCGCCGACGGACTGCTTCTGGCGGAGCTGCTCGAGGGCACGCTCCTTCGCCTCCTCCGCACGACGCACATCGATCTCCTCTGCGGTTTCGCAGGTGTCGACGAGCACCGTGATTCGGTTATTCGCACAGTTCATGATACCGCTGCTGACGAGAACTTCGATGCGCTCTCCGTCCGGCTTCACGATTTCCATCGGTCCGGTCTCGACAGCCACAACACATGGTGCATGATGCGCCATCAGGCCACGGAAGCCATCTGAAGTATTGATTTTCAGATACTGTGCATGCTCATCATAAAAAACCTTATTCGATGCAATCACCTGTAAACTGAACAGTGCTGGTGTGTCTGCCATTTCAAAACCTCTTCACAATTCGATATCTTCCGGCTGTATCACAGCCGGAAGCCGGATACTTCGCCCGTACTTCGTGTTCTCTGCACGATGCACAGGCCGTCTGTGCCGGCATACTCTATATATATCCTGTTTTACGCCTTCTTCGCGTCTGCGGCCGCCATATCCTCGGCCTTCTTCTTCACGTCCTCGATGGTACCGACGTTAAAGAACGCACTCTCCGGATACTCATCCATCTCACCATCGATGATTGCCTTGAAGCCCTTGATGGTATCAGCGAGCGGTACATATCTGCCCGGGATACCGGTGAACTGCTCACCGACGAAGAACGGCTGGCTCAGGAAGTTACGGATCTTACGTGCACGGTATACGGTCATCTTATCCTCCTCGGACAGCTCTTCCATACCGAGGATGGCGATGATATCCTGCAGCTCCTTGTACTTCTCGAGGATCTGCAGTACACGCTGTGCTGTATCATAGTGCTCCTTACCGACGATTTCCTCGGTCAGGATTCTGGAGGAGCTCTCCAGCGGATCGACGGCCGGGTAGATACCCTGCTCTACGATCTTACGGGACAGAACCGTCGTCGCATCGAGGTGCGCGAAGGTCGTCGCCGGTGCCGGGTCGGTCAGGTCGTCGGCCGGAACGTAGACGGCCTGTACGGAAGTAACCGAACCTTCCTTCGTCGACGCGATACGCTCCTGCAACTGGCCCATCTCCGTCGCGAGGGTCGGCTGATAACCGACGGCCGACGGCATACGACCGAGCAGAGACGAAACCTCGGAACCTGCCTGTACGAAACGGAAGATGTTATCGATGAAGAGCAGCACATCCTTATGCTGCACATCACGGAAGTACTCGGCCATCGTAAGACCGGTCTCCGCCACACGCATTCGGGCACCCGGTGCCTCATTCATCTGTCCGAAGACGAGGGCCGTGTTCTTGATAACACCACTCGCGGTCATCTCGCTGTAGAGATCATTACCCTCACGGGAACGCTCACCTACACCGGTGAAGATCGAGTATCCGCCATGCTCGGTCGCGATGTTTCGGATCAGCTCCTGAATCAGGACCGTCTTACCGACACCTGCACCACCGAACAGACCGATCTTACCACCCTTTGCGTACGGTGCCAGCAGATCGATGACCTTGATACCGGTCTCGAGAACCTCCTGTACCGGATTCTGGTCCTCGAACTTCGGCGGCTTCCGGTGGATTTCCCAGTGCTCCTCTGTCTCCGGTGCCGGCTGTCCATCGATCGCATCGCCCAGCACATTAAACAGTCTGCCGAGGGTCTTCTCACCTACAGGAACAGTGATTCCGGCACCTGTATTCGTGACGACCATGTCCCGCTCGAGTCCCTCGGATGCACTCAGCATGATGCAGCGCACGACGCTCTGCCCCATCTGCTGTGCCACCTCCATGACACACTCTCTGCCATGATTATCTACCTTAAGTGCAGTCTTGATCTCCGGAAGCGGTGTGGTATCAAACGCCACATCGACGACCGGTCCCATCACCTGCACGATTTTTCCTGTCTGCATGTATCCTCCTAACTACTTCCGCTGCTGCGCGCGGGCGCCCGCGGCGATCTCCGTGATTTCCTGTGTGATCTGTGCCTGACGCTGCCGATTATACTGAATGCTCAGCTGCTGCTTCAGCTTGTTACCGCTCCGGTTCGCGGCATCCATCGCGGTCATACGTGCATTCTGCTCCGAGCAGAAGGACTCGACCAGCGCACTGTAGATGAAACCGTTCAGATAGTCCGGGATGACGTTATCGATGATGGCCTTCGGTGTCGGACGCATACGGAACTCCTCCATACCCGCGACCATCGGCACCGTCGTTCCCAGCACACCGCCGTTCAGCTTATCCAGCGGAAGCAGCTGCTCGGTCTCGGTGACCATCTCCAGACTGTTCTTCATACGTGTATACACGATGTAGAGCGCATCGAACTCATGTGCCTCGAAAAGATCCAGCATATGCCCCGTGATGACACGTGCCCGATGCAGGGTCGGATTCTGCGCCGTATAGTGGAAGTGGTGCGCGATCGGCTCGTTCTGTGCATGGAAGTATGCACGGCCCATCTCGCCGACGACGAACAGCTGATGATTCGGGCGTTCCCGGAGGATCTCCTCGGTCCGCTTGATCACATTATGATTATAGGCACCGGCGAGGCCCTTATCCGCTGTCACGCAGATGACCGCCGTCTTATAATCCCTCGGTTCCATCGTTTCACGAACCGAACGACGCACATCCAGGTATGGATGCGTGAAATCCTCCGGCAGATGACGAAGGATACGCTGGATCATCGTCTGCAGCGTATAGAAATACGGCTCGGTTTTCGCCAGATCCGTCTTCGCCTTCCGGAGCTTCGTACTGGAGATGAGGTACATGGCGTTGGTGATTTTCAGCGTATTATCGATGCTCGAGATACGATCCCGAAGCTCTCTTGTTGTTGCCATGATGTACTCCTGTCTTCCGCCAATGCTTCCCGCCGGCATCCTCATGTCCCGGAGCCGATTCGACTCCGCAGGATAAAATGTCACGTCCTACGTATAGATAACGATATGGACGAGGCAATCCTCACCTGCTGCGTGACGATGCTTCGCCGGAAGCATTGGCGCTATATGATGAAACGCTTAGACTGCGCTCGTGCTTCCTGATGTGCTGTGCTCGCTGTCCCAGATCTTCAGGAACTCGTCGGCAACGCTCAGAATGCTCTTCTTCGCATCGTCATCGAGCACCTTCGAAATCTCGAGGTTCTTACCGATCTCCGGATAGCGCTGTGCGAAATACGTGAGCATCTCCCCCTGGAATTCCTTGACATGCTTCGGCTCGACGCTCATCAGCTTCTTATTGAGCGCGGTGACGAGGGTGATGACCTGATCCGACAGGGACATCGGATGACCGAGCGGCTGCTTCAGAAGCTCCATGAGTACCTTACCCTGGGTCAGGAGATCACGGGTGTTCTGATCGAGATCCGAGGAGAACTGCGTGAAGACGGCCATCTCACGATACTGCGCGAGATCGATACGGAGGGAACCGGAGGCCTTCTTCATGGCCTTCGCCTGTGCCGCACCACCGACTCGGGATACGGACAGACCGACGTTGACGGCCGGACGCTGACCCTCGAAGAAGAGGTTGCTCTCAAGGAAGATCTGACCATCAGTGATGGAGATGACGTTCGTCGGGATATAGGCCGACACATCACCATCCTGGGTCTCGATGATCGGAAGTGCGGTGATGGAGCCACCACCGAGCTTCTCACTGAGACGGCAGGAACGCTCGAGGAGTCTCGAGTGCAGATAGAAGACATCGCCAGGGTATGCCTCACGTCCCGGTGCACGACCGAGAAGCAGTGACAGCGCTCTGTAGGCGACGGCATGCTTACTGAGATCATCGTAGACGATCAGGACATCCTGTCCCTTGTACATGAAGTACTCGGCGAGGGAGGTCGCCGCATACGGTGCGATGTACTGGATCGGCGCCGGATCGGCCGCGGTGGCCGCCATGACGCAGGTGTACTTCATCGCATCGTGCTTCTTCAGGTTCTCGACGAGCGAAGCGACGGTCGACTCCTTCTGACCGATGGCAACATAGATACAGATACAGTTCTTGTCGGCCTGGTTCAGGATCGTATCCATCGCGATGGAGGTCTTACCGGTCTGACGGTCACCGATGATCAGCTCACGCTGTCCACGACCGATCGGGAACATCGAGTCGATCGCGAGGATACCCGTCTGCAGCGGCTCATTGACCGGCTGACGATCGATGATGCCTGGTGCCGGCTGTTCGATGGCACGGTACTCGTCCTCATGGATCGGACCGAGACCGTCGATCGGCTCACCGAGGGCGTTTACGACACGACCGAGGTAATCGTTGGATACCGGTACGCCGGCCATACGACCGGTACGCATACCACGACTGCCCTCGCCGAGTCCGGTCTCGTCACCGAAGAGGATGACACCGATACGGTTCCGCTCGATGTTCTGTACCATACCCTTCGTCCCGTTATCGAATTCGATGACCTCGCCATACATGGCATGATCGAGGCCGTTCATGATGGCGATACCATCACCGACGCTCTCGATGAAGCCGATTTCCTTCTTCTCGGCCTTCAGGTCGAAGTTTGAGATGCCCTTCTGAAGAATCGTCAGGATGTCGGCATCGCTTGTGAGGTTGGAACGGGTATTCCGAAGCTGCTCGAGGAACTGATTCCGACGGCCGCTCGTCGACCAGTCGTACTGATCGTTGCCTACCTCGAGGATGAAGCCACCACCGAGTGCCTTATCCTCCTGCATCTGAAAGTCGAAATGCTGGGTCTTATATTTATCAAAAACGAACTTCTGAATATTCAGGAGCTGCTTCTCCGTCGGCTTCGTCACGTAGCGAAGACGAACCTGGGTCTGGCGCTCTGCATTCGCACGGATCTCACTGTACTGCTGTGCGATGTCCTTCCAGCTTCCGAGCGCATTCTGCTCACAGAGAAGCTTCAGGGTATCCCGCACCTCGGTCGGGAACACACTGTCGATGATGGTGTTTCTCTTCTCCAGTGACACGGTCGGATCACCGAGCTCGGAAAGGGTTTCCGGCAGGACCTCAAAGATACGTGAGGTCGAACTCATCACGCTCGGAGAAACCTGCAGCTGAATCAAACGTTCTGCAATCTCTCTTGCATTCTGCGTCATCGCTTATGCCTCCTTCGTGCCGTTCGGCTGCTGCCCCTCACTGTCGTTCAGGAACTGATCAAACAGCTGGCTGTCGTTCGCTGCACTGTCATGAGAGGTCGCAATCTTATAGGCTGCCTGTGCGACAAGCACGGCCATCTGCTGCTGCATCTCATGCTGCTTCGTCTCGGCATCCTTCTCGGCCTGGATCTTCGCCTCGGCGATGATCTTGTCGGCCTTCTTGTTTGCGTTGTGGATGATCTCGTCGTACTCCTTCGACGCATCGATCTTCGCCTGATTGATGGTCTCCTGGCGCTCCGTCTCGATGTTCGAGAGGCTCGCCTCATACTTCTCCTTCAGCGCTGCTGCCTCCTGATTGACGGCATCTGCGTTCTTAAACGATGCCTCGATCTCACTCTGACGCTTCTCGAGGATCGCGCGCACCGGCTTGAAGAGGAACTTCTTCATAAGGAAAGCCAGGAACAGCAGGTTGATCACGGTAAATAATAAGTTGATATCTACTCTTAACATGTTTCTTCTCCTGTCTTCACTGTACTACTGTCTCAAACAAAGATCAGCCCAGGAAGAAGATGCAGAGGATACCGAGAACGAAGCCGTAGATCGCGGTTGCCTCGGCGAGGGCGCAGCCCAGAAGAAGGATTCTCATGATTTTGCCGTCTGCCTCCGGCTGTCTTGCGATGGCCTCTGCTGCCTTACCAGTTGCGATACCGATGGAAAGACCTGCACCGATGCAGGCGAATGCTGCTAAACCGACACCAATTGCTGTTACGCTCATAATTTTTCTCCTTTAAATTCATTTACAAATCAGCGACCATCACGGCTTATTCTGTTCTGGATGGTCGTCCGATGTCTACCGCTCTTCATGTCGAAATGAAGGGGCTGTTTCACATTTGCTGCGTGACGATCTCCCGGTCGACGGCATTGGCCGAATCCGGGGAGACGGTCGCAGGACGGCTGCGGTTTACTCCACCGCGTCCTGGATGTAAAGCGATGTCAGGAATACGAAGACGTATGCCTGAATCAGTCCGTCGAATATATCAAAATAGAGACTGAAGATGGCCGGAACGCCGACCGGAACGACCATTTTGATCAGCTCCATGATGATAAATGCGCCGAGTACATTACCGAAAAGTCGCATGCACAGGGACAGCGGACGAATCACCAGCTCGAGGATATTGATCGGTGTTACGATCGCGACCGGCTGTGAAAAGCTCTTCAGCCAGCCCTTCGCGCCCTTCGCGCGGATACCCGCGACCTCGATCAGCACGATACTGATGAGTGAAAGACCGACCGTGACATTCAGATCCTTGGTCGGCGGCTTCAGTCCGAACAGACCGATCACGTTGGACACTCCGATATAGATGAGGATGACGGAAATCAGGGTTCCATACTGCTTTCCCTTCTCTCCCAGCATCCCGTTGATGAAGTTGTCCAGGAAGGTGACGATCATTTCTGCGACCTGCTGACGTTTACCCGGGTTGTGTACCTTCAGGTTCGAGCCCAGATAGATGGAAAGCGCAGCCAGTACAGCCATGATCACCCAGGTGATGACGGTCGATTCGGCAACTTGAATCCCTCCGAACACCGGAATCGTGAATGCAGTGGCGACCTGCAGCTGTTCCTGGAGTTCCGAAGTAAATTGCTCCATTCTACTACCTCCATTTTCTTTTACGTAAGTGCTCGAGAGCGATGCCGCTCCGGGTGCCGTATGCAATAAAAAAATTCCGTACCGAAACCGGCCAACGGAATTCCTATATGCAGGGCAGCCCCCTTTTCCGGGCAGGCATGGTACTCCCGATTACTTCGGTTGCTATTATATTCCGCAATTTTTCATATTCAAGCCGTATTTTTTATATATTTATCATGTCATTTTGACTTCGATTGTTCATTTTGATATATTAATCACAAGCTTATATTGTATTTTTGGAAATAATCTCTATTGGTAACAGTTCAGGCAGGGGACTCGGCCGGCCTGAACTGTTACCTCTATTGAGCGAAGAGGTCCCTATGGTTTCATATGATTATTATCGCATCTTCTATTATGTCGGCAGCTGTCGCAGCTTCACCCAGGCGGCACGCTTGCTCGGCTCGAATCAGCCGAACGTGAGCCGCGCGATGAACAGCCTCGAGGCAGAGCTCGGCTGTAAGCTTATGCACCGCGGAAAGCGCGGCATCACCCTGACACAGGTCGGGCAGAAGCTCTACGAGCATGTGTCGATCGCGTACGAGCAGCTGAGCTTCGGCGAGCGGGAGCTCCAGAAGGATGTCAATATGGAGACCGGTCACGTCACCATCGCCGCCTCGGAGAACGCACTTCGTCTCGTGCTGCTGCCGGTGCTGCGGGACTTTAAAAAGAACTTCCCGGAAATCAGCATCAGCATCTCAAATCACTCGACGCCTCGCGCACTGAAGGCACTGCGGGACGGCCTCGCCGACATCGCACTCGTGACCACGCCACTGTCGATCCACGGTACGCTCTCGATGGAGCCACTCTTTACCTTTAAGGAAATCCCCATCGTCGGTCCGGGGCTCCGGCACCTCGCCGAGCAGCCCATGTCTCTGCGTGAGCTCGATACCTATCCACTCATCAGTGTCGGCCGCGATACCGGCACCCGCGAGCTCTATGTGCAGTACTTTCTGAATCATCAGCTGCCGTTCGATCCGGAACTGGAGGCCTCCTCCACGGACCAGATCCTGCCGATGGTGGCGTATGATCTCGGGATCGGCTTCTATCCAGAGGCACTCGCGCGGGATGCCCTCGCGCGTGGCGAGGTCTATCGTATCCAGCTCACCGACCCGCTGCCAGACCGGACCTTCTGCGCGGTCGTCGATCAGTCACGTTCACTGTCGACAGCGGCGGAGACGCTGCTGCAGGAGTTCGTCAAACTTCGGCATTAAAAAACTCCGTTGGAGAGGGGCACGTCCCTTTCCAACGGAGTTTTTTAATGGATCAGCTGAAGATTCTCCAGCCGGCGATGAAGTGGTTCGCCCACCATGAACCGAGTGATCTGTGTACGACACGTCCGTTCGAGGAGGATGCATCGATGACGGTGCCACCGCCCGCGACGATACCGACGTGGCCGGATACGACGATGATATCACCGGCCTGCAGCTCGTTGTAGGATACACGACGGAATCGTCCCGGATTACGCCATCCGGAGGAAGTCATGTAGGATACACCGACGCCTGCCTGGTTGAGACACCAGTAGACGAAGCCAGAGCAGTCGAAGCTGTTCGGTCCCTTGGATCCCCATACATACGGGCAGCCGATCTTCGATGCTGCGATAGATACCAGTGCACCTGCGGATCCGGAGACCGTCGCTCCGCCGCCGACATTGCCGCTCACTGCACTGCTGCTGTTATTCTTCTTATTATTCTTGTTCCCTGACGATGTGCTGTTGTTCCGGTTACCACCTGTGCTGCTCGAACTGTTCTTCGGCTTCGACTTCGCCTTGCCGCTGTAGAACATGTTCATGGTCTGTGCACCGGCGGCACCATCCTGGCCGAGTCCGTTTACCTTCTGGAAGCTTGCGACGGCGTTCTTCGTCACTTCGCCATAGTAGCCGGTGATGTTGCTCTTATCGAGGTAGCCGTACTTCGCAAGGTACTCCTGCAGGTTCTTGACGGAATCGGACTGCTCGCCGAGACGCATCGCGAACGGCATCGCGTTCGGATTCTCGAGAGCGGTTCTGGTATCCGGGCCGAGATAACCATCGACGATCTGGTCGTTTCGTGCCTGGAAGGCCTTGATGGCTGCCTGTGTAGCCTGTCCGAAGTTACCATCCGCCTCACCACTGAGGTAACCGAGGTTGATGAGGTACTGCTGGTACTTCTTTACGAGGTCGGACTGCTCACCGAGGGCGACGATGTTTGCCTTTACCTCATCTGAATAAAGAAGATTGTAGGTTGCAGTTCCGTATATGCCATCCGGATTCAGTCCGTTCTGTGTCTGGAGCTTTTTCATCGCCTCCACGGTCGTCTCGTCATAGGTACCATTGACATCCGACGCGTGGTAGAGATAACCAAGGTTATACAGACGGTACTGCGCATTCGTAACATCCGCGCCCTGGAAGCCCGGCTTCAGCGCATAGTGCGGAGCCGAATCACTCATGATCGCATCCCAGGTCTGCACACCGCAGATACCATCCTGCGCCATACCGACCTGACGCTGGAAATACTTGACCGCCTGTGAGGTCGCTTCTCCATAGTAGGTCGTCGGTTCATCGGGATCCATGAATCCGAGATCCATCAGGCGCTGCTGGAGATCGGCGACGACGGAGTTGATGACGCCGACCGTCAGGTTAACCGGTGCGAGCTCCTCGGCGGATCCGTCGATGGTGACACCGGCGATGGACGGAAGGACGTTCGAGTTGACGCCCAGCGCGGCGACGGCATCGACCGTGGCGGCTTCTGGAGCGGTGGTCACCACGATCTCTGATTCTGTCTCGGTCGCCATCCGGGTATCCCCGATCTGCTGCTGACAGCCGGTCAGCACCAGCATACTGCCCGCCAGCATCAGTGCTGTCAGACGGGTAAAGTTTCGATTTAACATATATTCGTAACCTCTCTGCTGCGTGTTCACTGTGCAGGATACACCTCACAGCTTGCCACTTTAAATTTCATCTGTATAAAAGTACATTATACCATGTCATGGCCGCTGTACATTTAAAATTCTCTTACGATATGTAAATTTCGAGACAGGAGACCGGATGGTCAGCCTGAACTTTTTTATAAAAAACAAGCCACATGCTTTCACATGTGGCTCTTCGTCGTGCACCTTCAGGGACTTGAACCCTGGACAAACGGATTAAGAGTCCGCTGCTCTACCAACTGAGCTAAAGGTGCATAAAACAGATATGAACTTTTCGAGTGCACCTTCAGGGACTTGAACCCTGGACAAACGGATTAAGAGTCCGCTGCTCTACCAACTGAGCTAAAGGTGCGTTTGTCTTTCGTGTCGTGTCTTCCGCTCGACGCCTATGTAATATACAAAATCTGTTTTTGATTGTCAACAGGTTTTCAAAACTTTTTCAAAAAAATTTTGACCATATGTAACCGTTCAGGCAGGGGACCCGGAGGGGCGGCAACGGAGGCACAGTACTCCGAGACCGGTTCAATCTAAGCCTAGTGCCGCTTAGGGGACCCGGCTTGATTTCACACGGTCTCTACGTATGGCCTCCGTTGCCGCCCCTCCGGGTCCCCTGCCTGCAGAATTCTGTTTATGCTTCGTGCACCGGCGGTGTCGCGATCAGCTTGAAGATCGGATTTCCCTTTGCGGAGAACTTCTCTTCATATTCGGTCATGATATTGCCCTGGTTCATACGCTCGTCATGGTGAAGGTCGCGGGTAACGGCGGTCAGGGTCCAGCCGGCTTCCGGGATGGATAGGAGAGAGTAATCGAAGAGGCCTTCGTTGTCGGTCTTAAACTCGAGGTCGCCGTCCTGTTTCAGAAACTGCTGATAAATCTTCATGAAGACCGGGCTGGTGAGGCGGCGGTTCGCCTGGCGGTCCTTCGGCCACGGGTCGGAGAAGTTCAGGTAGACGCGGTCGATCTCGCCGGCCTCGAAGACATCCGCGAGGAGGCGGGCGTCGATAGAGATGAAGGTGAGGTTCTGGAGTGCTGCGCCTTCCGCCATCAGGGCTTCTCGCTTCTTCAGTGCCTTCAGCATCACGGTATCGTAACGCTCGATGCCGATGTAGTTGATCTCCGGGTGGGTCAGTGCCATCTGCTCGATGAACTGGCCTTTACCCATGCCGATCTCCACGTGGATCGGGTGCCCGTTACCGAAAAACTGCTGCCACTGTCCCTTGTTCTTCTCTGGCTCGTGTACGACGTACTCGGACTGAGCGACGTAGTCCTCTGAGCCGGTGATATGTCTTAATCTCATAATCTTTCACTTTCTGTTTCTATGTATAGGATGCCGATTCTGCGCTCGCCTTCGAGACGTGCACGAAAACGACGGTTTTTCGCAGTGTAACATACATTCCGCGCAGTCGCAAGCAGGGGGCAGCATTGCCGCGGCGTCTATACTACTTCTGGGTAACAGTTCAGCTAAGGGGACCCGGAGAGGGCGACAACGGAGGCACAGTACTCAGAGACCGGTTCAGTCTAAGCCGGGGACCCTAAGCGGCACTAGGCCCTCTGCAATCGCTGAGTTTTCTTGATGAAAACTCAGCGTTGCTAGAGGGTTCCAAGGAGAGATAACACCAAGTGCCGCTAAGGGGCCCCGGCTTGATTTCACACGGTCTCTCCGTATGGCCTCCGTTGTCGCCCCTCCGGGTCCCCTGCCTGAACTGTTACCAGGAAGAAGCAGCTGCGTGACTGAAAAAATGCTTTTTCCTTGAAGTGATTTTGGAAATTGGTTATACTTAGATTGTATATTTAAAGAAGGTTTTTCCGAAAAAAGGCATTCTTTTTTCTCAAAAAAATATCTTTCCGTGCCGTTTTCCGGCGCTGGGACATGTTCCCGTCAAGGAGGTTTCTGATGCCAACACCAAGAGAAGCTAGTATCTGGGGCAAAATTCGCACCGACTTAAATGAGGCTCAGCAGAATATTCTGAACGGTCGCTATGCTGAAGCCATGATTCTGGACCGTGAGATTCTGAAGCGGATCGTCCGTATGCAGGTGGATAAGGCGGTTCTCGTTTCGAACAATCTCGAGAGTGATATCGAGCAGCTGTTTGAAAACCGGCTGATTTCAAAGGAGACGCGGGATCAGTATCACGCCATCCGTTTATATGCGGAGCAGACCGAGAACGGTGTCCAGGCGACGGCGCAGGCGGCGAATGATTCCTTCTCTCTTCTGAAGGATGCACTCGAGCATTATGTAGACTCGAACGCGCAGCGTTCATCCGGAGGCGGCTATGAAACACGCAGCTTCCAGGGTTCCAGCCGCTTCTCCAGCGGTTACAGCGGACCGGCAGCAGGTGAGCGAAGTTTCGCTGCGGCAGGTTCAGATTCGTATGCTTCTACAGATGCATCAGACAGCGTGAGCAGTCGCTATGAGGCAGACGGTTCAGACGATGCCGATGCTGTGCGCCGTTATACTGCAACAGAAAGCGAGGACGGCTACGATACGGCTGCCACTTCGGAAGATTTCGGTGCAGGAGCTGCTGCAGCACCACGTTCATCCTTCGATGCGAGTGGTGTCGATCTTCCACTAGGAAATGCACCACGTCGTTCCGGCAGTAATGTGCATCACCGCTCCAGTCGGAATACGAACCAGCGCCCGACCCGACCGCTTCGTGATTCCGAGCGCGTATCCAGGAATGGAAATCGTCGTCCGACCGCAGACAGTACAGCGAAGCGGGCAGCCGCTTCTGGTCGTCGCAACGCTAACCGTCCACGTGGCGGTCAGAAGGGGAGAAAGCAGGAGCTGGATCTGTACGGCATCCTGAAGTACGTGATTCCGATTCTCTGCCTCATCCTCGCGGTCATTCTGATCCGCGTTCTGATGGGCAACTCCGGCAGTTCGACGATCGAGACGACACCAGCTGCCACCGTAGCCGCCACCGAGCCGGTGATGGAGACCGAACCGATCGTTCCAGAGACAACGGCCGCACCGGAGCCGACGACCGCGATCTATATGACCACGACCGGCGTCAAGGTTCGTACCGAGCCGAATACCGACTGCCGTGTACTCGCCGTTCTCGATGCCGGCACGCAGGTCACCTATAAGGGTGAAGCCGATGGCTGGGTCAATATCGACTACAACGGCGAGGATGCCTACATCAAGAGCGATTTCGTTCAGCCGGTAGCCGCAGAAACACCAGCTGCAGAAACCCCTGCCGCCTGAATCCGCATAACATCACCCGAAGAGCTGTGCCCGCTGCACAGCTCTTCTTTTATCTCAACAGACAGGGGACCCGGCTTAGATTGAACCGGTCTCGGTCTCGGAGTACTGTGCCTCCGTTGCCGCCCCTCCGGGTCCCTCACTACCTGAACGCTTACTTTATTAATAAAGCCGTCACATATTTCGATGCTTTCTTTTTTTGCATTGCTCCTCATAGTACGGTATACTAATGTGGTTAATTTATATTTTTTCATGGAGGTTTTCTATGCAGACAATTCTGGTATGCGATGACGATAAGCAGATCGTCGAGGCGATTTCCATCTACCTGACCGGTGAGGGCTTTCATGTTTTAAAAGCCTACGATGGCTATGATGTACTGGACATCATGGAAAAGAATAAAGTTGATCTTCTGATCGTCGATGTGATGATGCCGGGACTCGATGGTGTACACACTGTACTGAAGGTACGTGAAACGAGCTCGATTCCGATCATCATGCTCTCCGCAAAGGGAGAGGATAACGATAAGATCCTCGGTCTCAATGTCGGTGCCGATGACTATCTCACGAAGCCGTACAATCCGCTCGAGCTGGTGGCCCGCGTAAAGTCTCAGCTGCGCCGGTACACACAGCTCGGCAACATGGGTGAAACAGCGAGCGAAAATATCTATGCCTGTGGCGGTCTCGTCATGAACGATGACACGAAGGAGGTCACCGTCGATGGCAATTCGATCAAGCTGACTCCGATCGAGTACAACATCCTGCTGCTCCTCGTAAAGAACGCGGGCAAGGTGTTCTCTATCGACGACATCTACACCTCGATTTGGAACGAGCAGGCGATCGGCGCGGATAACACCGTCGCGGTGCACATCCGCCATATCCGTGAAAAGATCGAGATCAATCCGCGTGAGCCACGCTACCTCAAGGTCGTCTGGGGTGTCGGCTATAAGATCGAGAAGCAGGACGGCGACAAGTAATGATCAAAAAAATAATCAGTGCGATCGTAAACGCCATCGCCATCCTGATGGTGCTCGTGAGCATCGGCATCCTCACCTTCGGCGCGGCGGGTGGGAATGCGCTCGAGTATGTGTCGCAGCCGGACTACATCGAAAGCAATGCCTTCGAGAACCAGGCCCATCAGACCATGGCCGACGTCTTCGACTATATCAGGCTCACGGATATCTTCGAGGAGGACGGCAAGCTGAATCTGAATCAGATCATCGCGCAGGCCGACGTCAATGGTCAGAACGTTTCCTATTCCCTGGATTATCTCATCCAGTACGGGCGTTCCATGGGCTACTACTTCGATACGAAAAACCAGCTCCGGGAGGGCGGCGCTGCGACCGTCACGAAGGAGATGGATGAGCTGAAGCATCAGATCGTCGTACAGTACCGGGCCTATATGCCGAACTATAAGCAGCAGAGCCCGACCGATGGGCAGATGTCGCTCGGCACACTGACGAAGGAGGCACTCAGCTATCTGGCGCGCTACTATGCCGTCAAGAGCGAATTTGATCCTGCACGTACAAACTTCTATTTTAATGTCATCTATCAGAAGGATCAGGAAAGCCGCGTCTATACCAACGCCCCATCACTGAGCGAGGACGAGATTCGCAGCCTTCCGAAGTACACCTATACTGATTCGAGTTCGCTGGAGGTCATCTCTGACTACCACGACCTGCCGCAGGATCTCATCATGCTTCTGCAGGCGAGAAGTCCGTTCGGCAGTAACTGCCAGTATCGTTTTTCCACGGGTATCGACACTAGCTTTCCGGTGCAGGATGCCTTCGCAGACGCTTCACAGGAGTATAACGAGCGACGCGAAAACAGCATCATCGGTCTGACACTCCTGATCCTCTCGAGCGTCAGCTTCATCGTAAGCCTCGTGCTCCTCATCACCTGGACCGGCCATGGAGCGGAACAGAGCGACCGAAAGGCCCATCTTCTTCCGTTTGATCACCTGCCGGTCGAGCTTCGGATGCTGATCGGTGCCCTCTTTGGACTGATCGCCTTCCTCGTCACGCCGGTATTTCTGAGCTCGCTCGAAAACATCCTCGGCGTCATCGATAACTGGAGCTTCTGGGAGAACTGCATCCGCTTCCTCGCGGATTACTTCGTGGCACTGCCACTCACGCTCTCGATCGTGCGCAGTTTTAAAGCCGGCCGTCTCTGGGCGGATTCGCTTCTGAACGGCACCGCCGGCCTCATCGGGCACTATATCCATGCGGCGGAAAAGACCTCC
The DNA here is from genome assembly GCA_934229835.1 of uncultured Oribacterium sp. GTDB lineage: Bacteria > Bacillota > Clostridia > Lachnospirales > Lachnospiraceae > Oribacterium. Next base: position 26,849 of record CAKQED010000028.1, read on the forward strand.
CCGAAGATATTTACCTATGTGCTCTTCGTGCTGCCGAATCTGCTGGCTGCCGGTATGGTCGTGACGCTCTTCGTCCATTTCTTCCAGGCACAGAGCCTGCGGGCCTTTCTGTCGGCACTCGGCATCGCGATCATCATCCTCGCGATCGACTGCTACGCCTGGCGGATCGCCACCGGTCTCAGCCAGGCCGTGGATGAACAGGTCAAGGCAGAGCGCCTGAAAGCAGACCTCATCACGAACGTCTCGCATGACCTCAAGACACCGCTGACCTCCATCATCAGCTACGTCGATCTTCTGAAGCGAGAGAACATCGATAATCCGAACGTGCAGGCGTATCTGAAGGTGCTCGATCAGAAGTCCACACGTCTGAAGACACTGACGGAGGATCTGGTCGAAGCCAGCAAGGCAAGCTCCGGCAACGTCAAGATCGACTTCGCCACTATCAACTACACCGAGATCGTCGAGCAGGCACTCGGTGAGTTCGAGGACAAGACTTCAGCTGCAAAGCTAGAGATGGTGCTCAGCTATCCGGAGCATCCGGTCATGATCCGTGCCGATGGCCGCCACCTCTGGCGTGTCATCGAGAACCTGCTGAACAACTGCTGCAAGTATGCGCTTCGTGGCTCCCGCGTCTACGTGGATGTCACCGAGGATGCGGAGACAGGCACCGCTGCCTGCACGATCAAAAACATCTCCTCCCGTCCGCTGAATATCTCCCCGGAGGAGCTCACCGAGCGTTTCGTGCGCGGTGATGTCAGCCGGACCACAGAGGGCTCGGGCCTCGGTCTCTCGATCGCGAAGAGCCTCACGAAATTAATGGATGGCGAGCTCGTCATCTCCATCGATGGCGACCTGTATAAGGCCGCGATCGTGCTGAAGACCGCCGCCAGGGATACAAATGAAGGATAACAAAAAGAAACAAACGAAATATCTGTCACGCTTCGTCCGACGCAGTCTCCTGACGCTGAGCGCGCTCTCACTGCTCTCCGCCACCGTCGTTTCGGATCCCTCCGGAGCGATGCGGTCTGAGACAATGTCGTCGACCGGGAACATCCTCACGAATACCGGACGATCGATGTCGTCGGTACTCGGCTCCGCGCTGTCTGCGAGTGGATTCGCACCACTCACCGCCTATGCAGCGACCTGGCCGACACCGGACTTCGCTGTCGAATCCGAGGGCGCGATCCTCATCGATGCCGATTCCGGTGCCGTGCTGTATGAAAAGAACGCGACGACTGCCTACTATCCGGCTTCGATCACGAAGGTGCTGACCGCCATCATCGTCCTCGAGAACTGTACGAATCTCGAAGACAAGGTCACCTTCTCCTATGCCGCGGTCAATGGAAATCTCGAGCAGAACTCGACGATCATCGGTGCGGTTCCAGGCGATAAGCTCTCCGTGCGGGACTGTCTCTATGGTCTTCTGCTCCAGTCGGCCAACGACTGTGCAAACGCCCTCGCCGAATACATCGCAGGCTCCAATGAAAAGTTTGCGGAGCTCATGAATCAGAAGGCGGCAGAGCTCGGCTGCGTGAATTCACATTTTGCAAACCCGTCGGGTCTGAATAATCCGGAGCACTATACCTGTGCGGCGGATTTCGCAAAGATCATGCAGTACGCGATTCAGAACGACACCTTCCGCTCGATCGACGCGACGCAGGTCTATACCCATGCGCCGATCAACAAGTATCCGGACGCGGATGCACCGGAAAACACGATTTACGCCCATCACCATATGATGCGCCGTTCCTTCTCGGATTACTATCCGGGTGTGTTCGCCGGTAAGACCGGGTACACGACCCTCGCCGGCAACACACTGGTGACCGCCTGTGAACGCGATGGCATGACGCTGATCTGTGTCATCCTGAATGGACACAACTCGCAGTACCGCGATACACGAAATCTCTTCAATTTCGGATACGACCACTTCCAGTCGCTCGAGGTCGCCACCGCCGATGAGAGCTATAATAAGCTCGCCTCCAATCTGAAGGTCGACGGCATCCAGCTCGTGAATACGCTGGATTTCACCATCGATGCAGCCAACCATGTGACGCTCCCGAAGAACGAAAGCTTCGACAGTGTTCAGCGTTCGATGCGCTATGACCTGTCCGACAAGGAAAAAGCCGACGGCTCCTTCGCCCGGGTGGACTACAGCATGGACGACAGAAGCCTCGGCCAGGCCTATATCCGGCTCACAGATGACAGTGCGGCGAAGGCCGCGGCATCCCAGGATGCCGCTGTGATGGAGGCGAAGGTGCAGGAAACCGTACCAGAGACGATCCATCTCTCAGAAAAGACCGTGGAGGATACGAAGCCGAAGGTCGCCGGACAGCTGCCACAGGAAAGCGCGGCGACCCACGCACCGATCGTCCTGAACCGGGAGAAGGGCAGGATCGAGCTGCCGAAGCCGATCGTTCGGGTGCTGCTCATCCTGGCGGTCATCGCACTCGTCGCCGGGCTCGTCTTCGGCATCTACTATCTTCTGGAGCGTCGGGAGGAGTTCCTCCGCTCGCGTCGCCGGAAGCGTATGCTGAAGCATACGAGGGACCTTACGCGGGAGCAGAAGGCTCGACGCGATATGATGCTGAACAGTCGTACCGGACGCCGGAAACGCAAATAAAAACCAGGGCGGAACGCCCAATGTCATTAAGTTTACATTGAGCAATTAAGAGGTTCACCCAAAACATAAAGAGCGATGGAGATATTTCTATCTTC
>CAKQED010000029.1:0-29341 GCA_934229835.1 uncultured Oribacterium sp.
CTAAGCGGCACTAGGCCCTCTGCAATCGCTGAGTTTTCTTTATGAAAACTCAGCGTTGCAGAGGGTGCTAAGGAAAATAGTACCAAATGCCGCTAAGGGTCCCCGGCTTGATTTCACACGGTCTCTGCGTATGGCCTCCGTTGCCACCCCCTCCGGGTCCCCTGTCTGAACGGTTACACCGTTTAGTGAAGAAACCTCATCTTACGGTAAAAAAAGTGAAAATGATTATTGATTTTACTTGACGAATATGTGTAAAAGGAGTAATATACAGATAAATCAATAATAGTTATTGATTTTGAGTTCACTGTTTAGGAGCAACGATGAATTATTCAAGACAGCGCGAGGAAGTCCTCGATCAGCTTAGCGGGCATAAGGATCATCCGACAGCGGATGTGATTTTTGCAGAGCTTCGTGACAGGGATCCGAACATCAGCCTGGCGACCGTCTACCGTAATCTGAAGCTTCTCGCGAAGAACGGTACGATTCAGAAGCTGAGCTTCGTATCCGGTGCGGATCACTTCGATCCGAATGCAGAAAAGCATGTGCACTTCGTATGTGACCGCTGTGGTGGCGTCTTCGATGTGCCGATGCCGGAGGCAGAGACACTGGATGAAGAAGCAGCACGGCATGTACCGGGGATCGTCACCGGCCATGATCTGGTATTTCATGGGATCTGTGAGCGGTGCTGCACAGCAGACGATGCGTTGCAGGTTGAAGCAGAGGAATCGGCACTTGAGACTCTCTGATGATTCAGCGCGAAGAGATGAGGACATGAAGGAAGTGACCTGTGTCCGCGCTCATCGGCAGCGAATGGAGTAAGAACGGATAAACGAAAAATTATGCAGCAGAAGCTGCTCATTTAAAAGGAGAATGAATTATGAAGGTAAAGACTTGGGTATGTTCCGTATGTGGTTATGTTTATAAGGGAGAGGTTCCACCAGAGGAGTGTCCGGTATGCCATGCTCCGGCGGATAAGTTCGTAGAGCAGGAAGAGGAGATGACCTGGGCGGCAGAGCATGTGATCGGTGTTGCAAGTGATGTTCGCGAGGATATCAAGGAAGACCTTCGCGCAAACTTCCAGGGCGAGTGCACCGAGGTCGGTATGTATCTTGCGATGTCCAGAGCAGCGTTCCGTGAGGGCTATCCGGAGATCGGTGAGTACTATAAGACCGCTGCATTTGAAGAGGCTGAGCACGCAGCAAAGTTTGCAGAGCTTCTCGGCGAGGTCGTTTCCCCGTCCACGAAGGAGAACCTCACCGTACGTGTCGCTGCAGAGAACGGCGCAACCGCTGGTAAGGTAGACCTTGCAAAGCGCGCGAAGGAGCTGAACCTCGATGCGATCCATGATACCGTTCATGAGATGGCACGTGACGAGGCGAGACACGGTAAGGCATTTGCCGGTCTCCTCAAGAGATACTTCAACAAGTAAGAAAGTCCGTATATCCACGCTGGAACACACCCTGGTAATGGCAAAAAGCCAGTAAGACAGATGGCTTCCGGCACAAAAGATACGCAGTAACAGAAATGCGGTTCACTGATTAGAGTGAGCCGCTTTTTTTGCTGTCATTCTATTCAGCTGATATACTCACATTAGAAAATCAATCTATGGCTTTCCTCACTCTGCCGGTATTAAATTACTCTCATAGGGGCGTTTTCCCGCCAGAACCTCATCATAAAAGTTCTGTTTCCAATCGATATAGGCAACACTGTCCTCCAGCTCTTTGATTTTTTCACGCAGAGCCTCCTGCTTTTGCGCCAACATTTCCTTGCGCTGCGGGATGCTGGGCACACCTTGCAGACACATATCGAGATATTCTTTCATCTCCTGAATGCTCATTCCGCACTTTTTCAGACAGGTCAGGCTTTCAATCCATGCAATATCGTGTTCATCGAACACTCTGCGGTTGTTTTTATCGCGTTTCACATTGGGGATAAGACCCTCATTACAATAGAATTTCAATGCCTGATAGGTCATATTGGTTTGTTTGCATACCTGCATCATGGTATAAAGCATGACCGCACCTCGCTATTCACAAAATCTTGATTATTTTTTCAGAAAGACTACTTGACCGATTGTAACAACCGGAAATTATAATCGCAAGTATCAATCGGAAGTAACAATCGGATTATAACATGGGAAACAAATTTTCGAAAGAACAAAACGGGGGTTACTACCTCGGCAAAGCCGTGCAGGAACTTCAAATGAAGAAATAACATTCAGAAAGGATGCGTTTTATGAACAACTTTATTTTTGAGAACAAAACCAAGGTGTATTTCGGCAAGGGCGGCGTGAAAGAGTACCTCGGCAGTCTGCTGGGGAACTATGGTGAAACCGTTATGCTGGCGTATGGCGGCGGCTCCATCAAGCGCAACGGCGTGTATGATGAGGTCATGAACATCCTAAACGCACATGGCAAGCGCGTCGTGGAGTTCTCCGGAATCATGCCGAACCCGACCTACGCCAAGGTGCAGGAGGGTGCAAAGCTGGCGCGGGAAAATCATGTTGACCTTATTCTCGCCGTGGGCGGCGGCAGCGTGTCCGATTGCTGCAAGGTCATCTCCGCGCAGGCCAAACTGGACGAGGACATTTGGGAACTGGAGAACACCAAGCACACATTCCCAACAGAGTTTATCCCCCTCGGCACCATCGTCACCGTGTTCGGTACCGGCAGCGAGATGAATAACGGTGCCGTCATCACCCACGAGGACAAGAAAATCAAGGGCGCTCTTTGGGGCGAGCAGGCGGATTTTGCGTTCCTCGATCCCAGCTATACCCTGTCCGTTCCCATGAAGCAGGTTATCTCAGGTGCCTTTGATACCCTGAGTCACGCCATGGAAACCTACTTCGGCAAGCCGGATAAAAACAATCTTTCCGATGACATCAGCGAAGTCGTCATGCGCAGCGTCATCCGCAATACCCGCGTACTGCTGACCGACCCGGAGAATTATGACGCAAGAAGCGAACTGGCGTGGGCGTCCGCCATGGCGGAAAACGGCATCTTGAAGATCGGCAAAGTCACGGACTTCCAGTGTCATATGATCGAGCATCAGTTGGGTGCATATACCAACTGCAACCACGGTGCGGGGCTGGCAGTCATTCACCCGGTTTTGTACCGCCATATCTGCAAGAACGGTGCGGCGCGGTTTGCGCGGTTTGCACAGAATGTGTGGGGCATCGCACCCAAGAGCGGCAATGAGGAAACCGCACTGGCTGGTATTGACGCACTGGCTGCGTTCATCAAGGAAATTGGCCTGCCAACCACTTTTGCTGAGCTGAGCATTCCCGCTGACACCGACTTCCGTGCCATCGCGGATTCCACTGTTCTCACCCCCGGCTGCTGCAAGAAGCTGACCCATGATGAGATCTACGAAATTTTGATGGAGTGCAAGTGACCATGAAAAAACAGACAGCAGGAAGAGATGTACTTGGTGAATTTGCGCCGAAGTTTGCGCAACTCAATGACGATGTTCTTTTTGGTGAGGTTTGGAGCCGTGAAAGCGAGCTTTCTGCACGCGACCGCTCCCTCATCACCGTGACAGCACTGATGGCGCAGGGGCTGACGGATACCTCCTTCGGTCATCATCTGGCAATGGCAAAAGAAAACGGGATCACCCGCAGTGAAATTGCGGAGATCTTGACACACGCCGCATTTTATGCGGGTTGGCCGAAGGCATGGGCAGCATTCCGCATGGCAAAGGACATTTGGGCAGACGAGGAAAGCCCCGACGAAAAGCAGCGTCATCAAAACAGCATGGTATTTCCCATCGGAGCGCCCAATGACGGTTTCGCACAGTATTTCAGCGGGCAGAACTATCTTGCACCGGTTTCCACGGAGCAGGTCAAAATCTTCAATGTGACCTTTGAACCCGGCTGCCGCAACAACTGGCACATCCACGAGGCGGACAAGGGCGGCGGACAAATCCTTATCTGCTTGGCCGGGCGCGGTTACTATCAGGAATGGGGTAAGGAGCCGCAGGAGCTGCACCCCGGCGATGTAGTCAACATTATGCCCGGTGTCAAGCACTGGCACGGCGCTGCGCCGGACAAATGGTTCTCCCATCTGGCGGTGGAAGTACCCGGAAAAAACTGCCGCAGTCAGTGGTGTGAGCCGGTGAGCGAAGAAGAATATCGAAAACTGAAATAAGGAGAGTGGTTTTTACGAGTAAGAAAGTTTTGATTCTGTCCGGCAGCCCCCGCAAGGGCGGAAACTCGGACATCCTGTGTGACGAATTCGCACAGGGCGCACAGGAAGCAGGTAACGAGGTGGAAAAAATCCGTGTGGCAAGCAACAATATCCACCCCTGTTCCGCCTGCTACTACTGCCGCGATCATGGCGGTGCGTGTGTCTATAAGGATGACATGGCCGCGATCCTGCAAAAGATGATCGATGCCGATGTCCTGGTGCTGGCAAGTCCGGTCTATTTCTACTCCATCGATGCCCAGCTCAAGGCGGTCATTGACCGCACTGTGGCTCGTTGGCTGGAGGTCAAGAATAAGGAGTTCTATTACATCGTCACCATGGCAGATGAGGCAAAAATCTCCGCTGACACCACCATATCCTGCTTTCGTGGTTACGCAGATTGCGTGGAAGGTGCGGTCGAAAAGGGCGTTATCATCGGCAGCGGAGTCTATGAGCCGGGCAAAGTGAAGAATACCCCCGCTATGGAGCAAGCCTATGAAATGGGCAAGAATGTGTAAAGGAGCATTGCTATGAACATTTTATTTATCAACGGCAGTCCCAACAAAAACGGGAACACCGCTGCACTGGCGGCGGAGCTGCTGAAAGATCACGAATATGTAACTTTGAACCTTACGGACTACACCATCGGCGCTTACGGCCAGAATCTCCCCGGCGACGGGCTGGATGCTGTCATTGGTGCCATGAAGCAGGCGGACACCATTGTCATCGGCTCGCCGCTTTACTGGCATAACATCTGCGGCAGTGTCCGCAATGTGCTCGACCGTTTCTACGGCAAGGTGGAGGACGGCGAACTGTCCGGCCGCAAACTGTATTTTGTGTTTCAGGGCGCAGCTCCTGAGAAATGGATGCTGGAGGCGGGCGAGTACACGATGAAGCGCTTCGCCGGCCTCTACGGTATGACCTACGGCGGCATGGCGGCCAGCAAGGCCGATGCCGCCAAGCTGAACAAGGAAGTGTAAAATGCAGTACCGTACTTTGGGGAGTGATTTGACCGTTTCCGCTGTGGGACTCGGCTGTATGGGCATGAGCCACGCTTATGGTGCTCCTGCCGACAAAAAGAGAATGACGGAGCTACTGGCGCAGGCGGTGGATCTGGGCTATACCTTTTTCGACACCGCCGAGGTCTACGGCACGCCGGATAATCCGCACGACAACGAAGAACTGGTAGGTGCGGCGCTGAAGCCCTACCGCGATAAAATCGTGCTGGCAACCAAATTCGGCATCCATTTTGATATGACGAGCAACGCAACGAATAAGCCGCTCGTGCCGGATTCCCGCCCGAAGGTCATTCGCACATCAGTAGAAGCATCTCTGAAACGGCTGGGTACCGACCATATCGACCTGTATTATCAGCACCGGCTCGACCCGAAGATCCCGATTGAGGAAGTGGCAGGTGTGATGGCCGACCTCATCCGTGAGGGCAAGATCACCCACTGGGGGCTGTCCGAAGCCACGGAGGACACGATCCGCCGCGCCCATGCGATCTGTCCGGTGACAGCCATCCAGAACCGCTATTCTATGATGGCACGGTGGTATGAAAATCTGTTCCCAGTGCTGGAAGAACTACACATCGGCTATGTGGCGTTCTCTCCGCTGGCAAACGGCTTTCTGTCCGGTAAGTATGATAAGAACTCGCAGTTTGACGCTGAGACGGACTACCGCAACGTCATGCCCCAGTTCCAGCCGGAGAACTTCGACCGCAACCGTGAGCTTCTCACTTTGCTTCAAAAATTGGCAGAGCAGAACAACGCCACGCCCGCACAAATCTCACTGGCATGGATGCTGTGCAAAAAGCCATACATCGTGCCGATTCCCGGCACTCGCAAGCTGAGCCGCCTGCTTGAAAATGCCGGTGCGGCAGATGTTACGCTATCCAACAAAGAAGTTCGTGCCATCGACGAAGCACTGAATGGCATGGAAATGTCAGAGGTGTTCGGCGGCAGCAAAATCGTAAGCAAATAAATGATAGAAAGGAAATATTTTTATGGAGTACGCAACTCTCAATAACGGCGTAAAAATGCCGATGGCCGGTATCGGCACGTTTCTGCTGACACCGGACGAAGCGGAAACCTCGGTGATTTCCGCTTTGCAGAATGGCTACCGCCTGATTGACACAGCTAACGCCTATGTGAACGAAAAGGCAGTTGGCCGCGCTATGAAGAAGTCCGGCTTGCAGCGGGAGGAGATTTTCTTGGAAACCAAGCTGTGGCCCAGCTTCTATGAGCAGCCCGACGCAGTGGACAAGACACTTGCCCGTCTGGACACCCCCTACATCGACCTACTGCTGATCCACCAGCCCGCAGGCAATTATGTGGCGGGCTACCGTCAGATGGAGAAGGCGTACAAGGAGGGCAAGGTGCGCGCCATCGGTCTGTCCAACTTCAACCAAGCGCAACTTGAGGAGATTCTCTCCATTTGCGAGGTGCGCCCCACGGTATTACAGACCGAGCTGCACCCCTATCATCAGGAGCCTGAACTGAAAGCCTTCCTGAAGGAGAACGGCATCGTGCCGCAGGCGTGGTATCCGCTGGGCCATGGTGACAAGGCGCTGCTGGAGGAGCCGCTGTTCGCTCAGCTTGGCAAGAAGTACGGCAAGTCCGCGCCCCAAATCATTCTCCGCTGGCACATTCAGAGCGGCAACATCGTCATCCCCGGCTCCAAGAATCCGGAGCATATCAAGTCCAACTTTGACCTGTTCGACTTTTCTCTGACGGAGGACGAAATGGCGCAGGTTGTCGCCCTCAATCAGAACGTGCGCTACTACACCAGCACCCCGGAAATGCTTAAAAAATATGCGGAAATGGTTCCGCCGGTGGACGAGCAGAAGTAAAGGAGAACGCAATGAAGAACAGACAGATCGCCGCGCTGTTTCTGTGCGGTATTATGAGCCTTTCTCTGCTGGCGGGCTGCGCCAGTAACACAGCAGATGCGGACAACTCGCAGAACGATAACGCCCAGACAACCGAAGACGGCATGAAAGCACTATACCTTTCAGAGCAGGGCATTTTCTCTGCGGGCGGCATTACCGTGACCTCCGACGGAACCTTTGACCCGGAGAACCAGTGGGAGGAGACCGGAGCCGGTCAGACCGCCCATGTGGATCACGCCAATGTGCTCTATCAGATCCCCGCAGAGGAAACCGGGCTTCCCATGGTGTTCCTCCACGGCTATGGCCAGTCCCGCATGGGCTGGATGACCACGCCGGACGGCCGTGAGGGCTGGTCGGAGATGTTTCTCCGCAAGGGTCATGGCGTATTCCTCATTGACGAGCCCCGCCGCGGCGAAGCAGGTGCAACCTCGGTCAGCGGCGACATCAGCACCAAAACGCTCGACCAGCGTTGGTACACCCAGTTCCGCATTGGCCGCTGGGAGAACGGAAAGTCGGTCACAAACGACGGCTCGCAGTTCCCGAATGACGATGCTTCGGTCGATCAGTTCTTCCGTCAGATGACGCCGGATACCGGCATGACCTCGGATATGGGCGGCGATTTCGATAACGAAACCGTGGCAAAGGCAGTCGCAGCCACTATCGACGAGGTGTACGACCGAACCGGCAAGGATTCCATTCTGGTAACGCACTCGCAGGGCGGCGGACCGGGCTGGACGGCAGTGCAGTACACCGACCACATTGCCGCTATCGTTGCTATTGAGCCGGGCGGAGCGCCGAGTGCGGATTCTGCGGATTTTAAGGCGGTTATCGACAAGAAAATCCCGATTACCATGTATTTTGGCGACTACATCGACAACGGCGACCCAGCGATTCAAGCGACTGCGATGTGGCAGGCCATGCGGCAGGCGTGCTATGACTTCCGGGACGCTTACAACGATCAGGGCGGCATCTGCACCGTGGTCGATCTCCCGCAGGAGGGCATCACCGGCAACGACCACTTTATGTTCCAGGATTTCAACAACGATGTGATCGCAGACCATGTTGAAAACTGGATTCAAGAAAATGTGAAATAAAAACAACAAGGAGGAATTTTCAATGACAAACCTGAAGAAAATCGCAAGCGCACTGCTGGCAGGCGCAATGCTGCTTTCGCTTGCAGCGTGCGGACAGACAACCGCCTCGACTATGAACGACAACACTTCCGCACCGGCATCTGACAGCCAGCAGTCCGACTCTGCACCGGACACCACGACCTCCGGCTCCGGCAAGGTGCTGGTGGCATATTACTCGGCCTCCGGCAACACCAAGCGCGTTGCTGAGGACATTGCCGACGCGGCAGGCGCAGACCTGTTCGAGATCACGCCGACCGAGCCGTATACCTCGGACGACCTGAACTGGACGAACGACGACAGCCGTGTCAGCCGCGAGCACGACAATGAATCCCTGCGGGATGTGCCCCTGACCACCACCGAGGTCGAAAACTGGGACGATTACGACACCGTGTTTATCGGCTATCCTATCTGGTGGGGCATCGCAGCGTGGCCCGTGGACACCTTTGTAAAAAACAATGATTTCACCGGCAAGACCGTCATTCCGTTTGCCACATCTTCCTCCTCCGGCATGGGTCAGAGCGGCGAGCTGCTGCAGGAGATGGCCGGTACCGGTGATTGGATGGATGGTCAGCGGTTCGTCAGCAGCGTAGACCAGAAGGACGTGGCCGACTGGGTACGCGGACTCGGTCTTGCTGAGTAATGTGCAAAGCTATGAACATTGTAACAGGACTGCTGACACTCACACTCCTGCTGACCGGGTGCGGTGCACAGGCCGGACAAACGGGTTCCGTCACTGCACCGCCGTCGCAGAGCACTACCGTCCAGACCGGCTTCGTGAAAAATCAAACGCTGGACGGCGCAGACGGCACTATCCATTTCAGCTACTACCTGCCCGATGGCTACGACAGCACGAAAAGTTATCCGCTGGTCGTGGCCATGCCGGGATATGACCGAATGTGGTTCGGTGACGACTCCGCCGGTACCAATCTGGAATGGAACGGCGTGCAGGCGTGGACAAAGCTGGACGAACCGATCATTCTCGTTTCTGGTCAGCTTACAGACTGGCATGAGAAGTCCGCGCGGCAGGCGAACGAGCTTACCGAGTACATGATCGAACATTTTTCTGTGGATACCAGCCGCGTTTACGCTGCCGGATACTCTGCGGGCGGCGAAACCATGTCGCAGGCAGTGGCGCTGCGTCCCGACCTCTACGCCGCCTATATCCACGGCGGCTCCCAGTGGGACGGTGCCTATGACCCCGTGGCGGAAAAACACGTGGCAGTCTACATTTTCATGGCAGAAAACGATGAGTATTACGGCTCTCAAAAGGCACGGGATGCCTATGCGAACCTCCACGCCGCCTATGAAAAGGCAGGGCTGACTGATCGTGAGATCGATCAGCTTTTGCAGCTCAATATCCCGGATAACGCCTATTTTAACGCCAAGGGCATTTACAATTACCATGGCGGCGGCAGCGTGGTGTTCGACGATGAGAACGTACTGAACTGGGTGCTTTCCCAGCATAAATAAACCTGAATTATTCATCCTGTTTGGGACATGATCATACAGATCAGGCCATGTCAGACGGTATAAAACAGACGTGTGATAGTAATTAAAACCACGTGAAATGGTATTGTATATTTTTTAACAAAGGGAGGGCAGAGTCGTTGACGATGCCCTCCTTTTGGTATAAACTACAAACGATTATGGCTTAAAAGCTTCATTTTTAAGCGTCATTGAAACCCCATGTTTATGTTGAAGGATAGAAATAGAAGGTGGCATTATGACAGAGAAGAAACCAGTTTTACTGATGATTCTTGATGGATATGGTATCAATCCGAATCCAGAGGGAAATGCAATTGCGATGGCGGATACACCGGTGATGGATCGGCTTGAGAAGGAGTATCCGTTCGTAGAGGGTCAGGCTTCCGGACTGTATGTAGGTCTTCCGGACGGTCAGATGGGTAACTCCGAGGTAGGCCACATGAATATGGGTGCCGGCCGTATCGTTTACCAGGATCTCACGAGAATCACGAAGTCCATCCAGGATGGCGATTTCTTTACGAATCCGGAGCTCGTGGCAGCAGTTGAAAACTGTAAGAAGAACGACTCCGCACTGAACCTGATGGGTCTCGTTTCGAACGGCGGTGTACATTCTCACCTCGAGCATATCTTCGGTCTGCTCGAGCTTGCGAAGCGTCATGGCTTAACGAAGGTATATCTCTATGCCTTCCTCGACGGTCGTGATACACCACCAGATTCTGGTAAGGCGTTCCTCGAGGAGGTTGAGGCGAAGATGGCAGAGCTCGGCGTCGGTGAGATCGCGATGATCTCCGGCCGTTACTATGCGATGGATCGTGATAAGAACTACGATCGTGTCGAGAAGGCATACGATGCGATGACGAAGGGAATCGGTCACCACTTCGCTTCCGTTTCCGAGGCGATGCAGAGCTCTTATGATGAGAAGGTATACGATGAGTTCGTGGTTCCGTGCGTGATTGAGAAGGATGGTGCTCCGAGACACATGATTCAGGATGGTGATTCCTGCATCTTCTTCAACTTCCGTCCGGATCGTGCACGTGAGATGACGCACTGCTTCTGCGATGATGAGTTCAGCTTCTTCGAGAGAGGAAAGCGTCTCGACACCACGTTTGTATGCTTCACCGATTATGATTCTACGATTCCGAATAAGCTGGTTGCGTTCCCGAAGCAGAGCATCACAAAGACCCTCGGCGAGTATGTAGCATCGCTTGGCTTAAAGCAGCTTCGTATCGCAGAGACCGAGAAGTATGCACACGTTACCTTCTTCTTTAACGGTGGTGTAGAGGAGCCGAATGCCGGTGAGGACCGTATCCTCGTTCCGTCTCCGAAGGATGTGCCGACCTACGATCTGAAGCCACAGATGTCCTGTCCGGAAGTCTGTGAGAAGCTGGTGGAGGCCATTAAGTCAAAGAAGTACGACATGATCATCGCAAACTTCGCAAACCCGGATATGGTCGGCCATACTGGTGTGATTCCAGCTGCGGTGAAGGCCATCGAGGTGGTGGATCATGCAGTCGGAGAGGTGGTAGATGCTATCAAGGAGGTCGGCGGACAGATGATGATCGTCGCCGATCATGGTAATGCCGATATGATGATCAACTATGAGACCGGCGAGCCATGGACCGCACATACCACGAATCCGGTTCCGTTCATTCTGATCAATTCGAATCCGGACTGGAAGCTTCGTGAGGGTGGCGCACTCTGTGATATCGCACCGACACTGCTCCAGATGATGGAGATCCCGCAGCCGGAGGAGATGAGCGGTAAGTCTCTCATCATTGAAAAGTAAGAGCTGCTGAGCTGCTGTGCCGACCGGCTTCGGCCGCGCGGCACTGTACAGAGAGTTTGAGGTAAATATATATGAACGTTGGCGTTTCAACTGATTCCGGCAGTGGTATCACACCACAGGAGAGTGCAGAGCTCGGCATCCGTGTCGTTCCGATGCCTTTCCGGATCGATGATCAGGAATATTACGAGAACATCAACCTTACAAGAGAAGAGTTCTTCGAGAAGCTGAAGAACGATCACGACATCGCGACATCCCAGCCGAGCATGGAGGATGTGATGAAGGTCTGGGACGAGCTCCTCGAGACCTGCGACCAGATCGTACATGTTCCTCTGAGCTCGGGACTTTCCGGCGCTACGCAGACAGCGATGATGCTGGCGCAGGAGGAGAAGTACGAGGGGCGTGTATTTGTGCCGGACGATCGAGGGGTATCGGTCGTACAGCGTCAGGTCGCGATCTTCGCGACGGAGCTCGCTGCACGTGGCTATGATGGACAGCAGATCTGCGACATCCTGAACCGTGATGCGGAGCAGAACCAGATCTATGTCGGTGTGGATACCCTGAAGTACTTGAAGAAGGGCGGACGCATCACACCGGTGGCCGCTGCCATCGGCACACTGCTTCATATCAAGCCGGTGCTCGGCATCACCAACGGCGGAAAGCTCGACTCCTACACGAAGGTACGGACGACCCGCCAGGTAAAGGATGCCATCATCAAGGGACTGAAGAGCGAGCTGGAAGGTCGTCTCGGGGATCCGGAGATGAAGAACTGCTATGTTGCGATCGCCTATACGGATAACCCGGAGCAGGCGGCCGATTTCGCAGAAGAGATGAAGGAAGCCTTTCCGAATCGACTGAATCCGGAGATTGTCGTTCGACCGCTGTCCTTGCTGATTTCCTGCCACATCGGTCAGGATGGACTGGGTGCAGCCGTCATCGAGCGCCCGGTCGAGCTGATCGAAGCGTAAGACAGAAGCTATGCATGGCGCATGGCGGGAAAACGCCGGGAAGCGTACAGTGTGGATTCGACAGAAAATGCAGAAGCATCCATAAATATCATGAAAATGAAAGAGGTCGGACCTTGATGGGTCCGGCCTCTTCTGTTATGATGCTCTTATGAATGTGAAACGACCGCTTCTTCTGATGGCCGTGGTGTATGTACTTGGAGTGTGCGTATCTGCCGGGGAATGTGGTTTCGTTCTGAGAGGGGCTGCGGGGATTCTGTTCGCATGCCTCGTTTTCCATGGGATAAAAAAGAAGACACTTCGGAAGGGTGCGCTCGCACTCTTATTTGTGCTGCTCCTCGCCGGGGGCCTGCGCTATCGGATGGCTGCCCGTGCGTTTCAGCGTTCGGAGGAGCGTATCCATATCTTCAGCGGGATGAAGGTGCGTCTGTGCGGAGAAGTGCAGGAATATACGGAGGCTGCGGGGAAGGCGAAGCTGCGCGTGCGAAATGCGCTGCTGTCGAGTGCGTACGGTACGCGGGATGCACTGCCGGCTTCAGCCACCGCGGCGATGCGGGCGCGCTATGATCAGCCGGTCGGAACGATCCTCGTCTATATGGAGACCGGGGAAGAAGCAGCGCAGACAGGATGGCGGGGAAAGTACCCTCGGACAGACCAGGCGTCTGAGCGGACCGGGTCTCACATGGAAAAGCGGGACGAAGATCCGATCACAGAGGAACTTCTGCCTTCGCGTCGTCCACTGCCGGGAGAGCAGGTCGAAGTGTATGGAAAGATCTCACCGGCGGAAGCAGCGCGAAACGAGGGCCAGTTTGATTTTCGACTGTACTATCGGACGATATCCGTGCACGGTTCGATGTACGGGACTTCCTTCCGGGTCATCGGAGGGGAGCCGAAGCCTTTTGCGAGAGGCCTGCAGGCGCTCCGGCTTCGCATGGGGGATATCCTCGATCAGCTGCTGCCGCCGCAGGACGCCGGCATTTACCGCGCACTGCTGACGGGGGACAAATCGGCGATGGATGAGGATATCCGATCCCTTTATCAGGAGAACGGCATCGCGCATATCCTCGCGGTTTCCGGCCTGCATCTGTCGATTCTGGGTCTCGGTGTCTATGAGCTGCTGCGGCGCTTCGGCAGAAGTAAGGCCGCATCCGGGATCGTCGCAGCCCTCCTGATCGTATCCTACGGGATCCTGACGGGCTGCTCCGGCTCGGCGCTTCGGGCAGTGCTGATGCTGCTTCTGCGATTTCTCGGCGCTGCCGTCGGACGAAGCTACGATATGCTGACGGCGATGGCCGCAGCCGCGCTCTTTCTTCTATGGAAGGAGCCCTTCATGCTTTTCAGTGCAGGCTTCCAGCTGAGCTTCCTTGCGGTACTCGCCATCGGCCTCCGTCATGCCCTCCCGGCACCGAAGCATCCGCTCCTTGAGGGCCTGTGGCTCTCCTTTTATCTACAGCTCCTGACGCTGCCGGTGATTCTGTTTCACTATTTTCGCTTCCCGCTCTACGGGATCTTCCTGAATCTCATCGTACTGCCGCTGATGGGCTGTGTGATCTACAGCGGCGTTTTCGGTGTCGGGCTCTTCGCGCTGTCAGAGAAGCTCGCGACCATCGCTGTCGGTGGCGGACACTGGATACTTCGCCTGTATACGCTCCTCTGTACGCGCTGCGCAGCACTTCCGTACAGCTCACTGCTGCTCGGCCGACCGTCGATGCACAGCATCCTTCTTTACTATATGGCGCTTGGCTTCATGATGTGGGTTCTCGCGGAACGGCAGCGGGCGGAACGCTCCGCACTGCAGCACGAACGGATTCGGAGAGTGCATGGCAGGAGAGAAGAGCCAGAAGCGAAATCACGAGCGCTTCTGTTACTGCGTCGCCTGCCGCTGCCATGCCTGTTGCTGCCGCTGTTTCTTTCGATGCTGTGTCTTTCGGCGAAGCAGCCGCCGGGGCTCGAGATCACGGCGCTGGATGTCGGACAGGGGGATGGCTTCATCCTGCGGAATCAGGGGCTGGTGATGAGCGTCGATGGTGGTTCGACGAGTGACCGGCGTCTCGGGAAAAATGTACTCGTCCCGTATCTCGAGTCACAGGGCATCGAACACATCGATCTCGCGCTGATTACGCACTGTGATGCAGATCATTATTCCGGAATACAGTATCTGCTCGAGGAAGAGCCGAAGATATCCATCGGCGAGCTGCTGCTTCCGCGGGTGGCCGTACAGGATGCGCGTTATGATGCGCTTCGGGACGCAGCGGCTGCGCGGGAAGTGCAGATTCGCTATTTCGGCCAGGGCGACTGCATTGACCTCGGCGAGGTGGAGATTCTCGGCTGTTATCCGTCGGGGACGGAGAAGCTGGAAGCCGCGAACGATCACTCGATCGGCATGCTGTTGCGCGCGCCGGATTTTCAGATGCTGTTTACGGGGGATATGGACGAGGCCTGTGAGCAGCAGATGCTCGCGGTCCTGTGGGAGGCCAATGCAGGCTACCCAAAGATCGATGTGCTGAAGGTGGGACATCACGGCAGCCACACGAGTACCTCGGAAGCACTCCTCGCCGCGCTCTGCCCGGACTATGCAATTCTTAGCTACGGTGTCGGAAACGATTACGGGCACCCACATGCAGAAACGCGGGAGAGACTGCGACGCTACGGCGTAGAGATGCTCGAGACCGGCGTGATGGGGGAAAATCAGGATAATAAGAAACCCTGCGGTGGGTTAACCGCAGGGCTTTGTGAGTAACGTTACTTACAAATATTTATTTTCAAGAACGACTTGAAAAAGCAGAAATCCTGTACATGATTTCTGTGCGCTTCGCGCAATCAGTTCATGGAAGCGACAGCCTTTGAGATGTGAGCAACCTTTCTGGAAGCGTTGTTAGCCTTATAGATGCCCTTGCTGTGTGCCATGCAAATCTTCTTCTGAGCCATCTTCAGAGCATCCTGAGCTGCTGCCTTATCGCCAGACTCAACTGCTGCGTATACTCTCTTGATGTATGTCTTAACCTCAGAACGAATAGCCTTGTTACGCTCGTTTCTAACCTGAGCTACAAGAATTCTCTTCTTTGCGGACTTAATGTTTGCCATTGTGAAATCTCCTTTCCTTCAAATATCGTGTGGAGATCCGTCGGATCTCGGCGCTTTCAAATACCGGACACGGACAGTTTGAAAACACGCTAAACTATCATATATAAAACCCCCGTCGGTGTCAAGCTGAAAAGCACGTTTTTTCAGGCTCTCACTCGAACTACGTGTAACAGTTCAGACAGGAAGGGGAGCCGGAGGGGCGGCAATGGAGGCACAGTACTGCGAGACCGGTTCAATCTAAGCCGGGGCACTTAGCTGAACTGTGACATTCTGTTGGCAAAAGATGCAGGAGTATGTTAGTATATTTCCACGGAAAATACAAGAATCCGGGAACTGTACCGGAAATTATATTTATATAGGTAGGAACATGGCAGACATCACAAACATAGATCAGAGTAAAATCAGAAATTTTTGCATCATCGCGCATATCGATCATGGTAAATCGACGCTGGCCGACCGGATCATCGAGAAGACGGGTACGCTGACGGCACGTGAGATGCAGTCACAGGTGCTCGACAACATGGATATCGAGCGTGAGCGTGGTATCACGATCAAGTCACAGACGACGCGTATCGTCTACAAGGCACAGGATGGGGAGGAGTATATCTTTAACCTCATCGATACCCCGGGTCACGTCGACTTCAACTATGAGGTATCCCGTTCACTGGCAGCCTGTGATGGTGCGATTCTGATCGTCGATGCGACCCAGGGCATCCAGGCGCAGACGCTGGCGAATACCTATCTGGCGCTGGATCATGATCTCGAGATCCTTCCGGTGATCAATAAAATCGATCTTCCGTCGGCCGATCCGGATCGTGTGGCGGAGGAAATCGAGGATATCATCGGCATCGAGGCACATGATGCGCCACGTATCTCGGCGAAGACCGGTGAAAATGTGGAGGAGGTCCTGGAGGCCATCGTGAAGAAGCTGCCGGCACCGACCGGCTCGAAGGAAAAGCCGCTGCAGGCGCTGATCTTCGACTCCCTCTATGATAACTACCGTGGTGTTATCATTTTCTGTCGAATCAAGGAGGGCACGGTGAAGGTCGGTACCCGCATCCGTCTGATGGCGAGCGGTGCCGCCTTCGATGTAACCGAAGTCGGGTATTTCGGACCGGGCCGCTTCATTCCGTGTCCGGAGCTGAGTGCCGGTATGGTCGGCTACATCACAGCGTCGATCAAGGATATCCGTGATACCCGTGTCGGTGATACGGTGACCGATGATCGGAATCCGGCGGCAGAACCGCTGCCGGGCTATAAGCAGGTGCAGTCGATGGTATACTGTGGTATCTATCCGGCCGATACGATGAAGTATCCGGATCTCCGGGATGCCCTGGAAAAGCTGCAGCTGAACGATGCGGCACTTCAGTATGAGCCGGAGACCTCGCAGGCGCTCGGCTTCGGTTTCCGCTGCGGCTTCCTCGGCCTTCTGCACCTCGATGTCGTACAGGAGCGTCTGGAGAGAGAGTATGATCTCGACCTGGTGACGACGGCACCTTCGGTTGTCTACCATGTGTATAAGACCGACGGTACGATGATGGAGCTGTCGAACCCGGCGAACCTTCCGGATCCGTCCGAGATCGATCATATCGAAGAGCCGGTGGTTGATGTGGAGATCATGGTGACCCCGGAATTCATGGGTGCCATCATGCAGCTCTGCCAGGATCGCCGTGGCGTGTATAAGAGTACCGAGTACATCGAGGCGAACCGTGCGATCCTCAAGTATGAGATGCCGCTCAATGAGATCATCTATGATTTCTTCGATGCGATCAAGTCCCGTTCAAAGGGCTATGCATCCTATGATTATGAACTCAAGGGCTACCAGACCTCGAAGATGGTGAAGCTTGATATCATGGTCAACCGTCAGGTCATCGATGCACTGAGCTTCATCGTCCATAAGGACTCGGCGTATGAGCGTGGAAAGAAGATGTGCGAGAAGCTGAAGAATGAGATTCCGCGTCAGCTTTTTGAAATTCCGCTGCAGGCGTCGATCGGTGGACAGATCGTCGCCCGTGAGAACATCCGCGCGATGCGAAAGGATGTCCTCGCGAAGTGCTATGGCGGTGATATCTCCCGTAAGAAGAAGCTGCTCGAGAAGCAGAAGGAAGGTAAGCGCCGGATGCGTCAGTTCGGTAATGTCGAGATCCCGCAGAGTGCGTTCATGTCGGTGCTGAAGCTCGATTCAGAATAAAAATTTATGCATATGCTTCAGGCCATGGCTCTTCGAAGTCACGGCCTGATTTTTTTTCGATACAGTGAAAAAACTTTCCATAACCATATGACACTATACTGACCGGAGAAAGCAGAACAGGGTTATAACAGACATGATTATTTTGTGTGCTTTTTGATTTGCATTCATTTTTTTCGAGGACTATACTAGCTCTAATCATGACGAGATGTCATATCGAAAGGAGATACAAGCAATGGCGAAGAAAGACCTTGACTGGGGAAATATCGGTTTCAGCTATCGTGTAACCGATAAGAGATATGTATCAAACTGGAAGGATGGAAACTGGGATGAGGGTGCCCTGATCTCGGATCCGAATGTGACCTTAAATGAGTCAGCCGGCATGCTTCAGTACTGCCAGCAGGTATTCGAGGGTATGAAGGCATATACCTGGGAGGATGGCTCGGTCGTATGCTTCCGTCCAGACCTCAATGCGGACAGAATGTATACGTCGGCACAGCGTATCGAGATGCCGCCGTTCCCGAAGGATCGTTTCCTCGATGCCATCGATCAGGTCGTAAAGGGAAACCTCGACTGGGTACCGCCATATGGCTCCGGTGCATCCCTTTACCTTCGTCCATATGAGTTCGCAACCGGTGTTGTCATCGGTGTAAAGCCGGCGGATGAGTATCAGTTCAGAGTATTTGCAACTCCGGTAGGACCATACTACAAGGGTGGCGCAACGCCGATCGCTATCCAGGTTTCGGATTTCGACCGTGCAGCACCTCATGGAACCGGTGCTGTAAAGGCTGGCCTCAACTATGCGATGAGCTTACACTCTTCTGTGCTTGCGCATAAGGCAGGCTTCGCGGAGAACCTCTACCTCGATGCAGCGACCAGAACCTATGTTGAGGAGACCGGTGGATCCAATGCGATCTTCGTCGATGCAGATGGCAAGCTGGTTGTTCCGAAGTCACCGTCGATCCTTCCGTCCATCACCAGACGTTCGATCGTTTACATCGCAGAGCATTATCTCCACCTGACGGTCGATGAGCGTCCAGTGAAGTTCGAGGAGATCAAGGGCTTCAAGGAGTGCGGTCTCTGCGGTACTGCAGCGGTTATTTCTCCGGTTGGTAAGATCGTAAACCACGAGGAGGTCATCAACCTTCCATCCGGTATGGAGAAGGCCGGCGAAGTCATCGGCGAGCTCTATGCAACCATCACCGGTATCCAGAGCGGCAAGATCGAAGCTCCGGAGGGCTGGATCCGTCATATCTGCTGATCGACCATCGAAGGGTGAGCAGATACATCCTAAAACATCGAAGCGAGGAGGCGGACATCAGAGAACAGATGGAAGCCGCCAGCTGAGAGTATAGAATATGTGTAAAAAAGAATCGAAGCTTTCGAGCGCAGATGCACGCGGAAAGCTTCGATTCTTTTTATGTCACCGTGCACGAGCGCGCTCAGTCCAGCAGGAAATCGCTGAGAATGAAATTCGAAACATCCATGCCGCGTTCGGAAAAACGGTAGCGGTAGCCTTCGTGGATCAGAAGACCTTCGTCGGTGTAGCGCTGCAGCTGCTCCCCGAAGACGGAATGGATGTCGATCTGAAAGCGGGTTTTGAATTCGACCTCGGAGATGCCGGCGGTTCGGCGAAGTCCGAGAAACATGAACTCCTCCATCTGTGCCTGTATGCTCTGCTTCTCGTGCTCGGCATGCAGTGTCGGGCAGCCCTGCCCGAGTTCTGAAGCCATGTCGAGTGCGAGGTACTGCGGAAAGCTTCGAAGATTGCTCCAGCGTTCGCCCTGGAAGCAGGAGGCGGCACCGAGACCGAAGCCGAGGTAGGGTACACCGGACCAGTAACCGTAGTTATGCCGGCATTCGTAGCCCGGCTTCGCATAGTTCGAGACCTCGTAGCGTTGGTAGCCGTAGCGCTCCGTCATCTCGCGGGTCAGCGCGTCGATGGCGGCCTGCGTATCCTCTGAAGGAAGTGCCAGCGTGCCGGCCTCCTGCATTGCCCGAAACGGCGTCCCGTCCTCGACGATGAGGTTATAGATCGAGACATGCTCCGGCTTCAGCATGAGCACATGGCGGAGCGTCTCGCGCCAGGACTTCTCGGTCTGCCCCGGGATCTCGTCGATGAGGTCGATGTTGATGTTCCGGAAGCCCTCCATCCGCGCACTCTGGTAGCACTTCAGGAAGTCCTCGAAGAGGTGGAGACGGCCGAGGGTGCGGAGCTCGTCGTTGTCGGCGGACTGGAGACCGATGGACAGACGGTTGATGCCGGCGTCGCGGTAGGCTGCAAATTTATACGCGATGGTCGAGGCCGGGTTACACTCGATGGTGATTTCGGCGCTCGGACGGACGGTATAGAAGCGGCGGATGTAATACATGATGCGTGAGATGTACTTCGGATCCAGCAGTGACGGAGTGCCGCCACCGATGAAGATGGTCGAGATCTCGTAGTTCGTCGCCAGCGCGGCGCTTTCCCGAATCTCTGCACAGAGCTGATCGATGTAGGGTCCGTGCTCCGTTTCTTTCATTGGAAAGGAGAGGAAATCACAGTAATTGCACTTTCGTGCGCAGAATGGGATGTGGATGTACAGCTCGAGCTGCTGATGGTCGTTTGAATCGATAATCTTGTTGTCCAGCATGGTTTTCTCCTGAAAAATCTAGAGAATAATGTAACATAAGCCCTGGATTTCTGCAATTCACGTTCATGCGCATAACAGCCATACAAAAAAGACATGCGCGCGTATGTCCTATTCTCCTTGCAATCTTTCCTTTGAAGGGGTATGATCATACACATATTTTTTGTTGGGAGAACGTGGCCTTTTGCACGCTTTCACGCGTTGCTGCGAAAAAGAGCGGTGGACTTCCTGTATTAAAGAGAGGTAAGAAAGATGACAGTAGCACAGATCGGAATGATGGTAGCCATGGTCCTGTACCTGGTCGGCATGCTCTTCATCGGATTCAAGGTGTCCGATAAGAATGCGACAGCGGGAGACTTTTTCCTGGGCGGTCGTTCCCTGGGCCCCTTTGTGACGGCGATGTCGGCAGAGGCGTCGGATATGTCTTCCTGGCTGCTCATGGGCCTTCCGGGCCTCGCGTATCTCAGCGGCATCTCGGATCCGGGCTGGACCGCCATCGGTCTCGCACTCGGTACCTATATCAACTGGCTCGTCGTTGCGAAGCGTATCCGTATCTATACCGAGGTCAATGACTCCATCACGATTCCGGAGTTTTTCTCAAACCGTTATAATGACCGGAAGAAGATCCTGACCCTGATTGCGGCGGTGGTGATCGTTATTTTCTTTATCCCGTATACGGCGTCCGGCTTTGCTGCCTGCGGTAAGCTCTTCGGCAGTCTCTTTGGTGCGGATTATCATGTGGCGATGATCGCAAGTGCCTTCGTTATCGTCGGCTACACTTCTCTCGGCGGATTCCTCGCGGCGTCAACTACGGACTTCATCCAGAGTATCGTCATGTCGCTCGCACTTCTGATCGTCCTCGTCTTCGGTGTGCACAGAGCGGGTGGTTTCGCGGCCGTTCTTCAGAATGCATCCGGTCTCAGTGGCTACCTCGATATGCTGCTGGTGTATGATCCGACGAGTGGTACCTCCAGCCCATACAGTCTCATCACCATCGTTTCGACCCTGGCATGGGGCCTCGGCTACTTCGGTATGCCACATATCCTGCTTCGTTTCATGGCGATCGGCGATGATAAGAAGCTGAAGCTCTCGAGACGGATCGCTTCCGTATGGGTGGTGATCTCGATGAGCGTGGCGATCTTCATCGGTATCGTCGGCCTCGGTATGACGGCGGCCGGCGCGATCCCGAGTCTCGGCGGCAACCAGTCGGAGACCATCATCGTCGAGATCGCGAAGCTGCTTGCAACCCATGGTCTCCTGCCGGCCCTGATCGCCGGTGTCGTCCTGTCCGGTATTCTGGCATCGACCATGTCGACCGCGGATTCCCAGCTGCTCGCAGCGTCGAGCTCCATCGCAAACGATATTCTGACCGATGTGCTGCACATTCATCTCGATGAGAAGCAGCTTCTGTACGTGGCGCGTGTCTGCCTCCTGATGATCGCCGGCCTTTCCATCGGTATCGCATGGAATCCGGACAGCTCGGTTTTCCAGATCGTATCCTTCGCATGGGCGGGCTTCGGTGCTTCCTTCGGACCGGTCGTTCTCCTCGCGCTCTTCTGGAGACGCTCCAACAAGTATGGTGCGACCGCCGGTATGATCGCGGGTGGGTTCATGGTCTTTTTCTGGAAGTACAGCATCCGTCCGCTGGGCGGTCTCTGGAACATCTATGAGCTGCTTCCTGCCTTCCTCGTGGCGATTCTCGTGAACATCCTCGTGAGCCTCGCGACGCCGGCACCGAATGCGGAGGTGACCGCGGACTATGATGAGGTTCAGAAGCGCATCCGGAATCGCTGATACAGTATTCCATAAATTGAGACTGGGCCAATGCTTCTGTCGTGCTATAATGGTGGCACGCGAGGCATTGGCCTTGTTTTGTTTTCGGAAAATGAAACGGGACACGATGATGTGACGAAGGAGGCATTGGCCTCCATATAGGAAGAGAAAAGGAACGATGGCGTACGGAAAGAAAGAGTCGAAAACGGAATATCTGGCACTGAATGAGGATCTGAAGGCGCTTCGCTTTCGGCCCTGCTACCTGCTCTACGGTTCGGAGGAGTACCTGAAGCTTTCTTATAAGAAGCAGTTCCGTGCGGCCTTCGGCGGCGAGGAGGGGATGGCCTATACGTTTTATGATGGTGCACCGGATGTGCAGGAGCTGATCGATCTTCTGAATACGATTCCGTTTACCTTCGGAGAGAACACGGGGCGGCTCGTGATCATCAGCGGCAGTGAATGGTTCAAGAAGCCGGCACCGGAGAAGCTGCTGCACTATCTCGAGGATAGCGGGCACTATCCGGATACGGCGCATCTCATGTTTATCGAGGGTGAGATCGATAAGCGCAGTAAGCTCTATAAGCTCGTGCAGAAGAACGGCTTCGCCTGTGAGCTCGGGGAGCAGGACCGCGCACAGCTCAGTCGCTGGGCGGCGCGGTATCTTACGATGGCGGGGAAGAAGATCCGGAATTCGACGATGGAGCTTTTCCTCGATAAGACCGGCACCAGCATGGATAACATCGCTTCGGAGATGGAGAAGCTTATCGCCTATACTGGTGTGCGGGACGTCATCGAGGACCGTGATGTCGAGGCGATCTGCTCGCAGAATGTCGAGGATCGTGTGTTTGACATGGTGTCTGAGATGGGACTCGGACATACGAAGAAGGCGCTTCAGTACTACCGGGATCTGCTGACGCTGCAGGAGGCACCGATGCGTCTTTTGCATCTCATGCGCCGGAACTTCAATCAGCTGCTGCTCGCACGTGAGGCGATGGACAGGGATATGAGCGCCCAGGAAGCGGCGGCGTATGTCGGTGTGAGTCCGTGGATCTACCGGAAGCTCACGGATCAGGCGCGGCAGTACTCGCGCCATGGCATCGAGGACTATATCCGACGCTTCTATGAATATGATGAAGCCATCAAGAGTGGGAATCTGACGGACCAGATGGCCGTCGAGCTGCTGCTCACCACGTAAGACCGACAGAAAAACGTAAGTTGACGGTTTTTCAGATCTGTATTATGGTTCATATAGTAAACGTGCACAAAGTGGTGATTGCAGGCGGAAAAACCGCAGATTTTGCCGGCGAAGTGCACTCGACTCCCTTATTTTCAGGAGGAAAAGGATGAAAAAGAATCATGTGTGGAGGACGCTTCTGACCATCTGCCTTGCCACCTGCTTTGCGATGCCTGCATGGGCGGAGGTGCAGGTCGGTCCGGCATGGGTGGATGGCGTTTCCATCAGTGAGCTGAGTCAGTCGACGTATTACACAGGCACGATGACCCCGCAGGATACAATGACGACAGATGGTGCAGAAAGGCCGGTTCTAGTGACCGCGCGAAGCGGACGCAAGGGAAAAAGTACCACCACGCCGGCTGCGGCTGCGGAGAGCACGAGCGTGACGACAGGGACAGCGTCATCTGGAGAGAATCCGACGGCGCTTGCGAATATTTCTTCGGAAAGCAAGATTGCGACGACGGCAGCGACGGGCAGCGCGACGGATCCGTCCACAGCACTGCAGGAGAAACTGGCGGCAGAGCAGGCAGAGGCGGCGGCCCTGGCGGCACAGATCGCACAGGAGGAAGCGGCAGCGAGCGTCGGTACGCGCACAGGAGAAACACCGATCGGGGCCGTCGTGACCGAGGAGTCCACGAAGTATACGAAGGGCAGCTCCCTCGGCATCTTCCAGATCACCGGCTACTACGGAAACGGAAAAACCAATTCCGGCACCTGGCCGAAGGCGGATCATACGATCGCGGCGGATACGACCATCCTGCCGATGGGGACGAAGGTTTTCATCAATCATACGGTGTATACGGTTGAGGATATCGGCAGTGCCGTGAAGGGAAACCTGATTGATATCTACTACAACAGCTACGAAGAAGCCTTCGGTGTGACCGCCCTCGGACACCGTTTCGCAGAGGTTTTCGAGGCCGTTCCGAAGAGTTGAAACGGTACATCGATCTCCTTTCGAATGCACGGAACAGGAGCGGAGATTCGTCCTGATACAGTCACCGGAGCAAGCCGGAACAGGGTGTGTTTTTATCCACTTTTTTTCGGTCTTGAAGAGGACGCAGAAGGCAAAAAAACAGCAGAATAAAGACTTGAAAAAAGTGAAAAATCACGCACAAATGCGTGATTTTTCACTTTTTTAATTCTTACGATCTTATAAACTTTTTATGATCACACACTCGACTTCCCGATGAAATAATGCACTGTCATACGCGTATAAGCGTATGACCGATAGATGAGGGGCTTGACAATTTTTTGAATTTGTCCGTATACTTTCGTGCGTTGAGCTCGCTCCAATCCGGAGCTCTTCGTTCATGCCGGTTCATGTGAGAAAAATCTGAAAGAGAAGTTAGAGACACCGGCGCACACACAGGAGGTTATTTTGAGTTTAAATCTACAGAAGCAGAGAGGTATGATCGCTAAGATGACGATGCTCATCGTACTGATGATTCTTACGATGGCGATGTCTATGCGCACGTATGCAGATGAGAGCGCAAGCTCCGGCGTTTATGCATCACAGAGCCTGGGCAATGTACTTTTCTTCAATACCAGCACCAACCCACACTTCACCACCGTACAGGAAACGTATGCTGCACAGGCCGTAGAAGAGGCGAAGCAGAAGCAGCAGGCGACACCGTCGTCGGGACAGACGGTGACGATCGATGGCCGGCAGGCGACGCCGCTGGGGCGCTTCAAGCTGACAGGCTACTGCCCGTGCGCCAGATGCTCCGAGGGCTATGGTACACGTACCGCGACCGGCGCACGTGCAACCGCTGGCAGGACGGTTGCAGTCGACCCACGTGTGATTCCGTATGGTACGCATCTTCTGATCAACGGCCATGAGTACGTCGCAGAGGACTGTGGCGGTGGAGTACGTGGCGCACACATCGATGTGTTTTATAACACCCATGCGGAGGCGCGAAACATACTTGCGTATGCCGACGTATACATCCTTCTGTAAGCGTCCTCGATTTGACGGAATTAAAAAACAGAATATCGTAAAGAAGGGGAGCTGACCATAGCGGTCGGCTCCCTTTCTTCACGATTTTTTCACAAATTCATCGAGGCTAATCCTTGACATCATTCCAAAATCGAGTAATATAGCAAATAGATGTTAGCACTCCGATATTTCGAGTGCTAACAGGTGAAGAGGAGGTGGCAGAGATGGAGCTGGATCAGCGTAAGGTGGTTATCCTTACAACGATTATTAAAAACTATCTGGAGACCGGTGAACCGGTCGGCTCGCGTACGATCAGCAAGTATTCCGGACTCAGCCTTAGTTCTGCTACGATCCGTAACGAGATGAGCGACCTCGAGGAAATGGGCTACATCATGCAGCCGCATACCTCCGCCGGTCGTATCCCGAGTGATAAGGGATACCGCTTCTATGTCGATCAGCTGATGGAGCATCATCAGCATGAAATCGATGATGTGAAGACGGAGATGTTCGAGAAGGTCGATAAGCTGGAGACGACCCTGAAGCAGCTCGTAAAGAATCTGGCACAGGATACCAACTACGCTGCGGTGGTCACCGAGCCGTCGATCCATACGAATAAAATCAAGTTCATCCAGACGTCGATCGTGGATGCGAGAAGAGTGCTTCTCGTCATCATGATGCAGGGCAACATCGTTCGAACCGCGACGGTGTTGCTGAGCGGACAGGATGAACTGGACTTTAACCGTATGCTGAGTATCAACATGCTCCTGAATGATACACTGGATGGCCTGAGTGGTGAAGAAATCACCGAGGGACGGATCGGACAGATCCTCGCCCGGACACAGCATAAGGATGCAGTGGGTGCGATCCTTCAGGCGATCATCAATATACTGGATATCCGATCCGGGGATGCACGCATCTATACGTCCGGTGCTACGAATATTTTCAAGTATCCGGAGCTCACGGAGTCGGACAATGCTTCCCGCCTTATCAATGCCTTCGAATCGAAGGATGAGCTCGCCGAGCTGGTCCATGAGGTGCAGGGAAACGAGCCGGAAAAGAAAAATCAGATTCAGGTATACATCGGCAGTGAATCGCCGATGGAAAACATGGCGGACTGCTCCGTGGTCACCGCAAATTACGAGCTCGGTAACGGGCTTCGAGGAACGATCGGTGTCATCGGACCGAAACGCATGGATTACGAAAAAGTGCTGGAGGTCCTCTCGAAGATTCAGGGAGAGATGGATCAGGCATTTCGGTCATAGAGATGTACAGAGAATGAACGGAACATCCGGACAGGATGTGATAGGAGGTTATCTTGATAGACGAAGAGTTAAAGAAGTCTTCCGAGGAGCAGGGCACCGAGGAGACCAATGCAGGAAAGACGGCGGAGCAGGAAGCTCCGGCAGCAGATACTGTGAAGGATACGGAAACGAAGGAAAGCGATGCGAAGGATGCCGAAGAGGTAGAGAATGCTGAGCAGAGTGCGCCAGCGGAAGCTTCGGATGCAGAAACTGAAAAGCTGAAAAAGAAGTATGAGGACGCGCTGGCAGAGCAGAAGGATAAGTACATCCGCCTCTATGCCGAGTTTGATAATTACCGTAAGCGGACCGAGAAGGAGAAGTCACAGAACTTCGATTTCGGTGCACGAGAGGTCATCGAGAAGCTGCTTCCGGTGGTCGATAATTTCGAGCGTGCGCTCGGTACCGTCGATCCGGAGGATGAGGACGACGCCTTTACGAAGGGCGTACGCGGCATCTATAAGCAGCTTGAGAAGATGTTTGAGGACCTCGATGTAAAGGTCATTCCGGCGGAGGGCGAGAAGTTCGATCCGAACCTGCACAACGCCGTGATGACGGATACCGAGAGTGATGCCGAAGAGGATACGATCACCCAGGACCTGATGAAGGGCTATACCTACAAGGGCCAGGTGGTTCGTCACTCGATGGTCAAGGTTAAAAAATAAAGTATGTTCATTCCGTCGGGAAACCGGCGTTTGAAGCACCTTCACCGGAGTGCGGAAGCATCGGGTGATGGCAAGTAGATAGATTACAAGTTTTTATAATTTCGTTTTAGATAAAGGAGATATCGTTATGGGAAAGATTATTGGTATTGACTTAGGTACGACAAACAGCTGTGTAGCCGTTATGGAAGGTGGTAAGCCGACCGTCATCGCAAACGCAGAGGGTATGAGAACGACCCCGTCGGTCGTTGCATTTACAAAGAATGGTGAGCGTCTCGTCGGTGAGCCTGCAAAGCGTCAGGCTGTAACCAACGCAGATCGTACCATCTCTTCCATCAAGAGACATATGGGTTCAGACTATAAGGTAAACATCGACGGTAAGGACTATACCCCGCAGGAGATTTCTGCGATGATCCTCCAGAAGCTGAAGGCAGATGCAGAGGCATACCTCGGTGAGAAGGTAAGCGAGGCAGTCATCACGGTTCCGGCATACTTCAATGATGCACAGCGTCAGGCAACCAAGGATGCCGGTAAGATCGCCGGCCTCGATGTAAAGCGTATCATCAACGAGCCGACCGCAGCTGCACTTGCATACGGCCTCGATGAGGGCGACGAGCAGAAGGTTATGGTATATGACCTCGGTGGTGGTACCTTCGATGTATCGATCATCGATATCGGTGACGGTGTCATCGAGGTTCTTTCAACCAACGGTGATACTCACCTCGGTGGTGATGACTACGATGCACGTATCCAGAACTGGATGATCGAGGAGTTCAAGAAGGCAGAGGGTGTCGACCTCAGCCAGGATAAGATGGCCGTTCAGAGACTGAAGGAAGCCGCTGAGAAGGCAAAGAAGGAGCTTTCTGCATCGACCACCACGGAGATCAACCTTCCGTTCATCACGGCAACCGCAGAGGGTCCGAAGCACCTCGATATGACGCTTACGAGAGCGAAGTTTGAGGAGCTGACCGCAGATCTCACTGAGAGAACCGCTGTTCCGGTACAGAATGCACTTCGTGATGCAGGCATGACGGCCGCAGAGCTTTCAAAGGTTCTTCTCGTTGGTGGTTCGACGCGTATGCCGGTTGCACAGGAGAAGGTAAAGCAGCTGACCGGTAAGGAGCCGAGCAAGACCTTGAACCCGGACGAGTGCGTCGCTATCGGTGCAGCGATCCAGGGCGGTAAGCTCGCAGGTGATGCCGGTGCCGGTGATGTTCTTCTTCTCGATGTAACACCGCTGACACTTTCCATCGAGACCCTCGGTGGTGTAGCAACACCGCTCATCAAGAGAAATACAACCATTCCTACCCATGCTTCTCAGGTATTCTCTACCGCAGAGGATAACCAGACCGCTGTAGACATTCATGTCGTACAGGGTGAGCGTGAGTTCGCAAGAGATAACAAGACCCTCGGCCAGTTCCGTTTGGATGGTATCCTCCCGGCACGTCGTGGTGTTCCGAAGATCGAGGTCTGCTTCGATATCGATGCGAACGGTATCGTAAATGTATCCGCGAAGGATCAGGGTACCGGTAAGGAGCAGCACATCACCATCACCTCTGGTTCGAACATGAGCCAGGATGATATCGATAAGGCCGTAAAGGAAGCTGCTCAGTATGAGGCAGCCGACAAGGAGAAGAAGGAAGCCATCGAGACCAGAAATGGTGCAGATTCCATCGTCTTCCAGACCAAGAAGGCACTGGAAGAGGTTGGTGATAAGGTTTCTGCTTCGGATAAGTCTCAGGTAGAGGCGGATCTGAAGGCACTCGAGGATGTCCTTGCAGCAAATCCGCTCGAGTCCATCACGAAGGACGGCGCAGAGAAGATCAAGGCTGCACAGGAGACCCTGATGAAGTCTTCACAGTCCCTGTTCTCAAAGGTGTATGAGCAGTCACAGGCTGCCGGTGCAGCAGGTCAGGCTGGCCCTCAGGGCGCAGCAGATCAGGGTGCAGCAAACAGCAACAGCAACCCGGATGATAACGTAGTGGATGGCGATTTCAAGGAAGTTTAATTCCTGAAAGACATACGGAAAGCCTCCGGCGCATGCGCCGGAGGCATACGTTCGTCTTGTGAGAAAGAAAATCAGCAGGAGATAGAAACAC
>CAKQED010000030.1:0-25924 GCA_934229835.1 uncultured Oribacterium sp.
TTTGCAGTAAAAAAAAGACCCCTATACCATTCTGGTATAGAGATCTTTCTTTTGTCATCTTAACTTAATGACATTGCCCGCAAGGGACCGGTTCTTTTTAATGATTAAAATTTTTACTTGCAGCGTAGTCGCGGAAGCACTGTGCCCATACGACATAGGCGGCGGCGTTCTGATGGATCATCTGATCGGTGCAGAAGTTCGGATTCAGGTTACCCTGACCATCCGAGAGTGCATCGGCGATGTTCATGTAGCCCCAGCCGTTCTGCTGTGCGAGCTTCTGCATCTCGGTGTTCAGCTTGCGGACGGTCGGATTATCGAAAGCCCAGCTCTTCACACCCGGGAAGCTCTTCGTATAGCCCGGATAGATGTAGGTCGTACTGATGATCGTGAAGTCGACCTCCGGATTGACCGCCTGAATCTGGTGGATGAGCTGTACATAGCGGTTTACGATCTTATCGGTACGGTCGCCGAGGTCGTTGAAGCCGAAGAACATGTAGATGTGCTTCGCGTTCATGAGCTTGATGGAGTTCCATACATTCAGGAACTGACCCTTGTAGATCGGATGTGCGATCGTCTTATCCTGCTCCTCCGGGATCAGTGCATTGATCAGATTATAGCGGGAGGCGGTCAGAAACTGAAGCTCGCCCATGAGCGGATTGGTCTTGTTTCCCTGTGCGAACAGCTTGAAGCCATCGGCGACAGAATCACCGATGATGACGGAATCCTGATAGAAATCGAGCACGCGCTGATCCTCCTGCAGTGGGAGACCGTTGGCCGTGGTTTGTGCGCTCGCCTCGGTACCAGCTGTCTGTGCGCTCGTCTGCGTCGTGCCTGCAGTCTGTGTCGTGGCCGGTACAGCACTGCTGTCTGTAACGGTGCTGTTCGCTGCCGTCGTCGGAACCGTCGGACCCGCCATCGGGCCGACCTCTGCCAGTGCAGAGAAGCCGGTAGAGGATACCATCGCTGCGGTCAGAAGTGCAGCGGCCCTTTTTCTGAAACTCTTCTTCATAAACATGCCCTTTCTTCGATGGCGGCGAAGCCCGCCGTCTTTTGATTTTTAAGCACAGTGAACTGCGCATTTTGTGTAAAAAATATCTGTGCTTCCATCCCCCGCATACGCAGCGGGATGCAGCACAGATACACTATATGCTGAAATGAAGCTGAAAGCAAGCGCCCGCAGAGATTCGTCCGAAACCGTAAGAAAAACGTCAGGTACGGCACAGGCGAGGCCCGAAGTGCCGGCAGCCGAAGCGCAGTACTTCGAGCTCGGAAGACTCTAAGATCCTAGCCCTTAGAAGTACCAGGCCCTCCGAGCCTCGCCTGCCTGATTGCAATTTAGAAGATTCCTCCGACGCCGAGATCCGAGTCGATGGTGTTCATGTTGTAGAGCAGCAGCACGTCCGTCACCTCCGGGTGCTCGTTGATGAACGAGGACGGTCCGAAGCGGTAGTAGCGTGTATCGAAGACATAGATCTTCTGATAGTGATGCACGAGAAACGGTACCATGGAGTTCGCGTAGCTGTCCTTGATGAGGACGAGCTGGCGGTCCGAATCCGCGCTCGCGTTTGTGATCTCGACGAGCGGATGCAGATTGTTCAGGAACATCGAGTACTTGTCTTTCTGCGCGAGATAGTCGCGGTTGTACAGCGTGTCTGTCACCTCGCCGGTATCCGGATAGCTCACCGTCAGCTGGTTCGCCGGGTATTCGTACAGTGTGATCGCATCGCCCGGCACCGTGCTGTCGTGCAGCTTCGAGAAGATCGTGCCATAGAAGTCCGTCGTTACGCAGGTCTTCTGAAAGTCTGTTTCCGGGATCGGCGAGAGCCCAGCGGCGCTGCAGTAGGCCTGATAGCCGACGTAGGCTCCGTGCGTCGTCCAGTGGTGGTCCGTATGGTAGTAGAGGCCGTCCGTAGCGGAAGTATCGCAGCCGGTAATCCCCGCCTCGGCCACCGGCTGCGTATCGTCTGCATCACCCGAGGCCTGTGTGCGGTCGGTATCCCCCGCCTCGGCCACTGGCTGCGCGTCGTCTGCATTACCCGAGGCGCGGGTACGGTCGATCTTTTCCTGCGCCGCCGCGGCCTGCAGTGCGCTCCAGGCGTCGACCTTCTGCATGTTTGGCAGCGCCGCGTAGATCTCGTTCATGGTGTCGACCTGCCGAAGTACGCCTCGGTCCGGTGCACAGTTCGGGAGCTTCGCGTTGTAGGTGCTGATGGCGGTCGGTACGAGCATCACACGGACGTTTTCTTTTGCGTCGGTCGTGATGGCATCCTGCAGCTTCTGGAACTGCGTGATGATCTTTTTCTGCTGCTTCGGCGTCTTGTAGGCCTCGATGTAGTAGCCATCCTTCGCGAGGTAGATGTCGTTGATCTCCTCCCGGCCGGTCAGCATCTCATACTTCGTCTTCAGCGTCATGAAGGGATCCCGGAGCGGGAAGTGGTCGGAGAGATAGGTCTGGATGCCGCTCATGTAGGATCCGTCCTTCAGGGTGTCAAAGCTGTAGACCGGCCAGCTCGCAAGGGCGCGGTTCTCATTCTCTGAAAAGGTCTGCTTCGGTGCCACGAGACACCATACGCTGAAGCAGAGGATGAAGGCGGTGATGATACCTACGGTGAGGACCTCGGCCCGGCGCCGCAGACGCCTGATCGGAAAAGTGGCAAGCGATGCGCTGTGATCCATGATTTCCTCCTTTTAATCGATGATAAAAGCTCGTCTGTTTTCCAGTCGACAGGACGGCTGGAAAATCGGATCGATGTTTGATGACATAGCAGCGGTGGGGCCGCTCCCTTAGAAACGGAAATACAGGAACGGGTTGTAGCTGTCGTTCACGAGGTACGCGGTCGTGAGCAGGAAAAGCGCGAGGTAGCCGAGCGCGGTCAGCACGGTGCTGGCGGTGACGATGCGGCGCGCCGCAAGATCATTCGCTTCGGTGCAGTCACAGCGCCCGATGTACTTCGCGAGCTTCGCGCGGAGCCACGGGTAGACCGGGAAGGCGAGGATGCAGCCGATGATGAGGATCGCGAAGTTGTTCCGGAGATACCAGAGAAGTGTGCGGTTCACGAGCGGTACACCGGCCATGCCGAACATGATCCGGATGTACTGTCCGAGCTCCGTCATATCATCGAACACGAAGATGATGAAGCCGAAGATGACGATCAGGATCGCGTAGAGGTGCTGGAGGATGCGCGGGAGCTTCCGGAGGGCGCTTCCCCAGACATCCTTTTCGAACGCGAGGAGGACACCGTAGTAGAGGCCCCAGAGCACGAAGTTCCAGGCTGCGCCATGCCAGAGTCCGGTCAGAAACCAGACGACGAACATGTTTCGAAGCTGCTTCCACTTTCCGTGGCGGTTGCCGCCGAGCGGGATGTAGACATAATCACGGAACCAGGTGCTGAGCGAGATATGCCAGCGACGCCAGAAATCGGTGACGGAGACAGAGGAGAGCGGATAGTTGAAGTTCTCGAGGTAGTGGAAGCCGAGCATGCGGCCCATACCGATCGCCATGTCACTGTAGGCGCTGAAGTCGAAGTAGAGCTGGAGCGTGAAGCAGAGGCCGCCGAGCCAGGCACCGAGCACCGAGATCGTCGCTCCCGGACCGAGTACGGTCTGAAGAGAGGTGACGATGCCCTGGGCTGAAGCGTCGGCCGACGCAGCGGCCGGGCCCATCGTGAAGGCGCTCGACTTGATGAGCTCCCAGACGGCACCGATGGTGTTCGCGAGGAGGACCTTCTTGAAGAGGCCCTGCAGGAAGCGGAGACCGCCGTCGACGAAGCCGTCGAAGCTGATGACGCGCGCGTGCAGCTCCTCGTTGACGGTGGAGAAGCGGACGATTGGGCCGGCGATGAGCTGCGGGAACATCGACACGTAGGTGAGGTAGTAGAAGTAGTTTTTCTCGACCGCGACCTCGCGCTTATAGAGGTCGATGGTGTAGCTCATAGTCTGGAAGGTGAAGAAGCTGATGCCGATCGGAAGACCGAGGTGGAGCGGCGTGATGGTAGTACCGGCGAGGGCATTGACCGTCTCCACCAGGAAATCGGCGTACTTAAAGAAACCGAGACAGCCGAGGTCGATGAGTATCGACAGCAGGAGACAGAGCCGGCGGATGGCCGGACGCTGATCCGCGCGGTCCATCACACGGCCGAGTGTGTAGTCGGACAGGGTCTCGAAAATCATGAGCAGGATGTAGACCGGCTCACCCCAGGCGTAGAAGAGCAGGGAAAATGCGAGCAGGACATAGTTCTTCCAGCGGAACGGTACCAGATAGTAGAGGATCAGGCAGAGCGGCAGGAAGTAAAAAAGAAACGGGATACTGCTGAAAACCATATGTTTCTCCTGAAAAAAGTGACCGTGCAGGTAGGGATGCCGGTCTGGATTTTACCGGTCTCGAAACACTGCGCATTCGTAGCCGCAGCCGCAGCCGGCATCCGGGGCCGCTGAACTGGGCGGTAACTGAAAAAGGCTGCCACAGGGACGCGGCAGCGATATCGTATGGGTCCGATACCGGCGGCCTGCGCTTCTGTGACAGCCCTGTGTTGTATGGGTTCGGCTTCTTCGTGAAGCTTCGGGCAGTGTGGCCCGAGGGTTTATTCGTTTTCGTGTGCTGTCAGGCGAAAAGCTGTGGATCAGCCGACGTTTGCGGAGATCACCTGATCGATCTGGGATGCGTTTCCGGACATGATGAGGTAAACGTAGTTGCCGGATGTCTTTACGAAGCCGGCCGCAGCCACCTGGTATGCGGTCGGGTTGTAGTCCTGAAGCTCCGCCTCCTTCTGCTGCTTCACGGTCGCGAGCTGGCTCGACAGCGTGCTGACACTGGCGGCATCCTTCGCCTTTAAGATCACGACGGTATCGGCCTGGGTGACATCCTCGGCGGCAGCGAAGACATAGCCGTCGAGCTGGGAGGCGTCGATACCGTAGTAGTTTGAGATATAGCTGTCGTCGAAGCTGACCATGCTCGGCAGGTAGCTGGTGAGCTTACTGTAGATATCCGCTGGTGCGGCACCGGTGGAAGCGGCCTTCGTCTCAGCAGCGGTGGTCTCCTCCGCCTTCGCGTCCTGTGCGGCGGCTTCGTTCTTCTCGTCTGCCTTTGTCTCATCCTTTACAGCCTTCTCATCCTTCGACTCCGCCTCGGCGCTTTCCTGCTCGTCCTTTGATTCCTCCGCTGCAGCAGTGGTTTCTTCCGCAACAGTCGTTGTTTCCTCCGCTACCGTGGTCTTTGCTGCTGTGGTGGTTTCCTCGACCGCCGTGGTAGATTCCTCGGCTGCACTGGTGACCGCCGCGGTTGTTACGGCATCCGCCTTGCCTGAGCCACAGGCGTTCAGCACCAGCATGGAAGCAGCCAGCATAGCCACCGTTATAAATCTCGTCTTTTTCATAATCAATCTCCCTTGTTTCTTATATTATAGTGAATGGAAGCGTCGCCGGTTCGGCAACAGCTCCATGGTCTAGCCTACAACGCGTTATTATATCTTTTTAAATACATTTCGACAATGCTTCCGCCGGTTTTTGTGTGGCGTTACCCGGATAAACAGTTTACTACAGTGCGTCGCAAACGGCATCAGATGATATTTAAGATGAAAAGTCACCATTCGAATAGTATACTGAAAACCAGATGAATCAGCGTAAGTGCGCTGAAGAAGAACACAACAGATCAACAGCAGGAGTTTTATGAGCAAAATCACATTTCAGAAACCAGGTAATTTCATATATCCGGTCCCGGCGGTGATGGTGAGCCTCCGGGATAAGGCCGGAAAATCGAACATCATCACGATTGCGTGGACGGGCACGATCTGCTCTGATCCGCCGATGGCGTATATTTCGGTGCGAAAAAGCCGGGCGAGCTATCCGATGCTGGTAGAGAGCGGCGAGTTCGTCATCAACCTTCCGAGTGAGGAGCTCGTGCGTGCACTCGATTACTGTGGTGTCCGCAGCCTCGACCAGGTCGATAAATGGAAAGAAATGAATCTGCATGAAGGTCAGGCAAGTGTCGTCGCTGCGCCGACCATCGAGGAGGCACCGGTCTCCATCGAGTGCAAGGTGACGCAGGTGCTTCCGCTCGGCACACATGACATGTTCCTCGCAGAGGTCGTTGCGGTCGATGTCGATGAGCGCTACATCGACGAAAAGGGTGCCTTTCATATGGATCAGGTAGGGCTCGTCGCCTACAGTCACGGAGACTACATGTCCCTCGGTGAGAAGCTCGGCAGCTTCGGCTACTCCGTTCGGAAGAAAGTGGCGAAACCGGTGAAATCAACGAAAGCGGCGAAGCCTGCAAAAAACAGGAAAGCAACCCCTGCGCAATCGGCGAAGTCGAAGCCAGTCGCGAAGTTTGCGAAAGCACAGAAGCTTACGAAGGATGGAAAACCGTTGCAGTCGAAGAATAGAAAATGAAGTTATACTATTTTGGCACTTCCGTTCCAAAAGGTTAAGACGAATTAATAATTATACGGGACATTCTGTGGTAAAATGAATGCATCAGGTGACGATTTTCGTGCAGGGAGCAGGTGTACTGTCGCATGGCGAGGGGAATGACTCAAAATCCGAATAGAAATCAGACGGGTCGCAGTTCGAATGGACGGCGACCTGTTTCTGCTGCCTATGATGCTGGTGCATATCGCTCCACTGGCAGATCTGGAAGCAGTGGCAGGAATCGAGGAAGCGGACGTGGTGCGTCCTCTTCGCGTTCGGCGCAGAGTCGAAGCAGTACACCTACGCAGCGTTCAACGCAGAACCGGAGCGGTGCATCTCCTCAGCGATCCGCACAGTACAGGAGCAACGCAGCCTCTTCACGTTCTGCCCAGACCAGAAGCGCTTCTATGAGCACTGCGCGTGGCCGTCGTCGTGTGCTGACGGAAGCTGAGAAGGAGTACTACCGCAGGCAGCGGGCGCTGGCGCGTCGCCGGAAAGCGGCACGGAAGCGTGCATATCAGGCGAGAGCCTTCGTGCTGATCACACTGATTCTTATCTGCTTCCTGGGCTTCAAAGGACTTTCCTACATCGCGAATTATATCGATACCAGTCGTCAGAACGCTGTCAATGCCATGCAGGACATCGACATCCAGCGGGATCATAGCAGCATCGATGTGACCGAAAGCACCGGCGCCTCGATGAGCGACGCCGTCATGGCGAACACACCGGGTGATGCTGCCAGTGATGCGAGTGCACTCGGGGATGGCATCAGTACGAACCTCGCGAATGGCGAAACAGGAAGTGTAGCGACGACCGGTACCAACATCGCCGATCCGACCCATGTCCTCTCGAACGGCCGTTACCTCGACATCACGAAACCGATGGTAGCGCTCACCTGGGATGATGGTCCGAAGTCGTCCGTCGGAAACCATCTGATGGATGTCCTCGAAGCCAATAACGGCCGCGGTACCTTCTTCGTTGTCGGTGAACGCATCGATCAGGATCCGGATGAAGTGAAGCGCATGGTGGCGGATGGACATGAGGTCGGAAACCACAGCTGGGATCATGATGAGAAGCTGTCGAAGAAGGGCGTCGACTATATCCGCAGTGAATTTGATAAAACGAATCAGAAGGTTCAGGAGCTGACCGGCGTCACGCCGACACTGGCCCGCCTTCCGGGCGGCATCACATCCGAGGATGTGAAGAGTACCCTTACGATGCCGATGATTTTCTGGTCGATCGATACGCTTGACTGGAAGACGAAAAACGCACAGTCCACGATCGACGCCATCCAGGGAAGCATCAAGGATGGGGATATCGTCCTCATGCATGAGCTGTATGATGCCACCTCGCAGGCCTGTGACACAGTGATTCCATGGCTGAATCAGCAGGGCTACCAGATGGTAACGGTGTCGGAGCTCATCCAGTTCCGGCAGGCTGCTGTCGCCGGCGGAAACGGCAAACAGTACAGCGCCTTCCGACCACAGCCGACCGAAGCCGCACCGGTTACCGAAGCGGTGGCCGCTACCGACGCGACACCAGTCGCCGCCTCGAAATCAGCCCCGGCACCTGTAGCCGAGAGCAGTGCAGCAGAAAGCCCTGTCGCGGAAACATAAATACCAGAAATCAAAGAGGCGCTTGCATACCCGGATTGGATAATTCGGGTACGCAAGCGCCTTCTTTGTCACCATAAGAAGCGTGGGGAAGAAGGAGACTTGACGCTCACCTGATTTCGGAAATCAAAAAAAGGATGGACGATGTGTCGGGTGATTCCCGGACATCGAAAAGTGGCATAGGGCATGCCGGACGATTTCCGGGCAACAAAAAAAGCGGCTGACGGGAGTCGGACCCGCCTATCTGGCTTGGGAAGCCAGCGTACTACCGATGTACTACAGCCGCATAATGCATATATTCTACGCCGAATATCAGAATTTTTCAATCCCAATTTGAATTTTGATGCTTGTGTTTTTTGGCCCCTATGTTCACGCTCAACTTGTCTGTAACATATTACTCAAACAAGTTCAACGCGTGGAATCTATCGTTTTTAAAAAATCGACAAGTGCGAAATCGCTGAGATATGCTACACTATGAAAACAAGTAGAGAAAGAGGAATCCTATGCGATTAGATAAATTTTTAGCGGATATGGGCGTCGGCTCTCGCAGTGATCTGAAAAAGGCCATCCGAAAGTCCCTCGTGACGGTGAACGGCGTGGTGGAGAAGGATCCAGGCGCGCAGGTGTCCGCCGAGGACCGCATCTGCTTCGACGGCGCGGAGATCCGCTACGCCGAGCAGCAGTACTATATGCT
Source organism: uncultured Oribacterium sp. (assembly GCA_934229835.1). GTDB lineage: Bacteria > Bacillota > Clostridia > Lachnospirales > Lachnospiraceae > Oribacterium. The sequence continues at coordinate 8,713 of CAKQED010000030.1, forward strand.
TCACAAGCCGGCGGGCGTTCTGTCTGCGAGCGAGGATCGGCGGCAGACCACCGTCGTCGACCTGATCCGTGACGCTGCATCGACGGATGCATCCGCGGCCAATGCCTCTGCGGCAGATCATCACGCCGCGGGTGGGCATGACACCACGACAGCAGTCGAATCCGCCGCGGGCGGGCATGCCGATGGCCGCATTGCCCGAAGCACAGAGGACGCGCTCGTCCGGAAGGATCTCTTCCCGGTCGGCCGCCTCGATAAGGACACCGAGGGCCTCCTCATCATTACGAACGACGGCCTTCTCGCGCACCAGCTCCTCGTGCCGAAGCACCACATCGATAAAACCTATTACGCCATCGTGACCGGCACCATCACCGAAGACGATCAGCACGCCTTCACCCGCGGCATCCGCTATGACGAAAAGCTGACTGCCCTCCCGGCCACCCTCCGTGTCCTCAGCACCGGAAAAACCGTCGCTGACATCCGAGAGCAGCTCGGCTTCCCGGAGAGCGTGTCGGCCTTCGTTCCACAGGAGGAGGCCAATGCAGCCGCCGACCATGCATTCACGCGCAGCGACGCATCTCGCATGCTCGCCGACATGCGCATCACGGACCCGACGGCCCGCCTGCTCCGCACGCGCCTCGCCGGCCCTGCCTTCATCGGCGCCGAAGAACCCGCCGACATCACGGACGACACTCTTGTAAGCGAAGTCGAAATCACCATCCAGGAAGGCAAGTTCCACCAGATCAAAAAAATGGTGAAAGCCCTCCCTGGCGGAAAAGAAATCCTCTACCTCCGCCGCATCACGATGGGCGCCCTCCGACTCGACCCGGCCCTCGCACCCGGAGAGTTCAGAAAACTTCGTCAGGACGAAATTCAAATCCTGAAGGACGCAACAAACTAAGCATCCGTCAGTATCATCCGGATAAAACAGCCCACCCGTAGATTCAGCCGAGAATGGAGAAACGGAAGATGGAGGGCGACTAAATTGCGCATTCAAAGAACAGGTTCCGGTGGATTGTCCGCGTCTGACATACAGGCTTGCCTGTAATGGCAGACACGAACAATCCATCGGGTTCTGTCCTTTGAACTAAGTGAGTGTCGCCCTCCATTTCCGTTTCGTATCACAGGAGAAAAGGAGAATTATGGATAAAAAATCAGTCAGTGAGATCAAGACGAAGTGTTTCAATCGTCAGAACTGCCGCATCGATCGTATGCGCGCCTGCTACGTCAACGAGGAGAAGGAGAAGCTTTCGACCTTTCACGACATGTTCCTTCAGCTCGCGGATGAAGAGCAGACGAAGTACTGCGAGATCTTCAAGCGTTCCATGTCCGGCAAGTTCGGACGCAACTTATATAATGTAGAGTTTCCGTACGCGGAGGAGGTCGAGGGCGGTCATCAGGCATTCCTGTACCAGCTCCAGCAGTCCGAGCTCCGGGACGACACCCTCGTCGAGCAGTTCTTCGACCGCGTGATCGGCAGTTACACCTTCCCTGGCAAGTACCTCATCCTCTTAAGCCACGGCGTCTATGACATCCCGATGAAGATGAAGGACGGCGCCGAGCTCGACAGTGAGTATGTCTACAGCTTCATCCTCTGCTCCATCTGCCCGGTCGAGCTCCTGCACGACGGCCTCTGCTACGATAAGGCCGAGCAGACCTTCCGGAACCGTACCGACGACTGGGGCGTGAAGAATCCGGAGACAGCCTTCCTTTTCCCGGCCTACAATTTCCGGAACACCGACATCCACAGTGCGCTGTACTTCACCCGTCACCCGGAGGAGCGGCACGAGGAGATCGCCATCGACGTCCTCGGCACCGAGCTCAGCCGCACCGAGAAGGACCAGCAGAACGTCTTCCGTGAGATCATCGAGACAACCCTCTCCGGCGACTGCACCTTCGAAACCATCCGAAACATCAACGAAGACCTGAAGGAGATGATCGAGGAGAACAAGAAGGATAAGGAAACCGACGATCAGGTCGCCCTCGATAAGAACGAGATGAAGAAGCTCCTCGCCCGAAACGGCGCAAACGACGAGCAGCTCCATCAGTTCGAGCGCATCTATGACGAGGCGGTCGGCGACGACACGACTCCGCTGCTCGCAGAAAATGTGCAGAGTCAGAAAAACCTGGTGGTGAAGTCTCTCACGATGAAGCTCGATGTGAAGTCGGAGAACGCCGGCCTCGTCGAGACCCGTGTGATCGACGGCCGCGAGTACCTCCTTATCCCGATCGCGGACGACATCGAGGTGAACGGCATCAAGATCCGCCAGAACATCCAGCCGGAGAGCTCCGCAGAAAATACAGAAGCATAACGACGCCGCTGGGACTGAAAAGTAAATAGATCATCTGTCAACATACTGCGTTGAAAAACACGTAGGATATGTGCATAACGATTCTCCTGCAGCGTGCCGGGCACCATCGAGGCGCTTCGGCCGCTGCAGGCCCCCGGAGGTGTAAGATGGCAAATATCAATGAATATCTGGACTGGCGGGGCGATGTGCCCTTCAGCATCGACCCTTTTAACGATGTGGATAATCTCATCCTGAGTGAGCTGGCCTATACCGATTTCGAGGGGATCGTGCCACCACCGGGCAGCGGCGAGAGCATCTCGCTCCGTGAAGCGTATGCGGCCTTCTATCAGCGTCATACCCGCGAAGAGATCGAGGCCGAGACGACCTTCTATCACATGGCCCCTTTCGTGATGGATCATCTCGTCGCGAGTCGGCGCTTCCAGAACCTCCGCCTCGCAAATTATGTGAATGTCATCGACGAAGCGAAGGACGCGCAGTTTTCGGCCATTACCTTCCTGCTCGGGCGGGAGGTGCCGATCGCCCTCGACTGCGCCGGCGACGCCGCGCACGCACGCATACAGCTCCCGGGAGATGAACGAGAAACGGCTTACGTCGCCTACCGCGGCACCGATGATTCCATCGTCGGCTGGAAGGAGGACCTGAACCTCTCGTATCAGCTCCGCACGCCGGGGCAGCAGTCCGCCGTGCATTATCTCGACGCGCTTTTCCGGGGACAATGTCTCCGCCTCATGATCGGTGGACACTCGAAGGGCGGCAACTTCGCCGTCTACGCTTCGGCCTTCTGCGACCCGGAGGTTCGTCGCCAGATCTGCCGTATCTATACGAACGATGGTCCGGGCTTCCTCCCGGAAATCACGGAATCAACGGCATATCAGCAGATTCAGCCGAAGATCGTCTCGACGATACCGGAGAACTCCCTGATCGGCATCCTGCTGACGAGTGACATCGATCACCATGTCGTACAGGCCGTCGGCATGGGGATCATGCAGCATGATCCCCTCAGCTGGCAGGTCTATGGAAATCGGTTTGTGGAAGCGGAGAAACGGACGGCGACCTCCCTTGCGGCCGAACGAGGTATGCGGACCTGGCTCGAGGAACTCAGCATCGACCAGCGGATCCTCTTCATCGAGACCCTGTTTGATGCGTTTCAGTCCGGCGGTGCCCATACCTTCACGGAGCTCTTCGAGGATAAGGCCCGTCTGATCGCCGACATGCTCCGCGTCGCCGCCTCGCTCCCGAAGGAGGAGCAGCAGGAGCTCCGCCGTATGCTCGGCGAGTTTGCCCGCATCGGCGCCCGCGTGCTGATAACCGGTGCGAAAAGTGGATTTAAGAGGTAAATATATGAGTGAAGCAAAGAAGAAGGCCCTGGTGGCGATGAGCGGCGGTGTCGACAGTTCCGTGGCGGCCGCGCTGATGTGCGATGCCGGCTACGACGCCATCGGTGTCACCATGAAGCTGTATGATAATGAAACCGTCGATGTCTGTCGCGAAAATACCTGCTGTACCCTCGAGGATACCGAGGATGCCCGCCAGGTCGCGACGAGCCTCGGCATGCCGTACTATGTCTTTAACTTTACCGAAGACTTCGACCGCCAGGTCATCGAACGCTTCGTGCGGACCTATGAGGATGGCGGTACCCCGAACCCATGCATCGACTGTAACCGCTATATGAAGCACGAGAAGCTCTATCACCGCGCCGAGACCCTCGGTTGCGACGTCATCGTCACCGGCCACTACGCACGCATCGAGCAGGACCCGGCGACCGGACGCTGGCTCCTCAAGAAGGCGAAAAACCTCGCGAAGGATCAGAGCTATGTGCTCTACTTCCTGACCCAGCAGCAGCTCGCGCACACCATGTTCCCGCTCGGAAACTTCGCCTCGAAGGAAGAGGTTCGGGAGATCGCCGAGAAGTACGGCTTCATCAACGCCCGTAAGCACGACTCTCAGGACATCTGCTTCGTCGTGAACGGTGACTACGGCGACTTCATCGAGCACTATACCGGAAAAAGCTTCGCACCCGGAAAGTTCGTCGACACCGAGGGCCATATCCTCGGCGAGCATAAGGGCATCATCCGCTACACCATCGGCCAGCGAAAGGGCCTCGGCCTTGCCCTTCCGGCGCCGATGTACGTCTGCGGAAAGGACATGGAGAAAAACGAAGTCATCCTCACCACCGGCCCGGCCCTCTACAGTAGTGCCCTCATCGCGGACCACTTCAACTGGATCCCGTTTGACGAACCGACCGAAGCTGTCCGCGTCACCGTAAAGACCCGCTACAAGGCGAAGGAAGTCCTGGCCACCGCCGAAGTCCTCCGCGATGAACACGGCCACTCCACCGGCCGCGTTCTCGTCCGTTTCGACCAGCCGGAACGCGCCGTCGCCACCGGCCAGGCCGTCGTCCTCTACGACGGAGACACCGTCGTCGGCGGAGGCACCATCCGCGAAGCGATTCGATAAAGCGGAGTACTGTGCATACGTTGTCGGCCCTCCGGGGCACTCGGCCTCAAGTGCTCCCGAAAATGTACATCTTAAGCGGATTTTAAAGAAGTTTAAATTTGTATATGAGATATGATTGTGCTAAAATCCACATAAGTATGTGAAGATACGGGGCTTCTGCGCCCATTTCCGCAGTCCCCGCCCATCTAAAGGAGACATTATGAAGGGAATTATTCTTGCCGGTGGATCCGGTACGAGATTATATCCGCTGACCAAAGTAACCTCCAAGCAGTTACTTCCGATTTATGATAAGCCGATGATCTACTATCCGCTCAGCGTCCTCATGAACGCCGGCATCCGCGACATCCTGCTTATTTCGACACCGAACGACACCCCGCGCTTCGAGGACCTGCTCGGCGACGGCAGCCAGTTCGGCATCAACTTACAGTATAAGGTACAGCCATCCCCGGATGGACTCGCACAGGCCTTCATCCTGGGCGCAGACTTCATCGGTGACGATTCCGTCGCGATGATCCTCGGAGACAACATCTTCTCGGGCCACGGCTTCAAGAAGGCACTCCGTCAGGCCGCAGCGAAGGAATCCGGCGCAACCGTCTTCGGCTACTATGTCGATGATCCGGAGCGTTTCGGTATCGTCGCCTTCGACGAGAACGGAAAGGCCATCTCCATCGAGGAGAAGCCGGAGCACCCGAAGTCCAACTACTGTGTAACGGGTCTCTACTTCTATGATAACCGTGTCGTAGAGTACGCGAAGAATCTGAAGCCATCCGCACGTGGCGAGCTCGAGATCACCGACCTCAACCGCATCTACCTCGAGAATGGCGAGCTGGATGTGACACTGCTCGGACAGGGCTTCACCTGGCTCGACACCGGAACCCACGAGTCTCTCGTCGATGCGACGAACTTCGTCCGCACCATCGAGACCCACGAGCATCGGAAGATCGCCTGCCTCGAGGAGATCGCGTATCTCAACGGCTGGATCGGCCGCGATAAGGTCGAGGAAGCCTACGAGATGTATAAGAAGAACGAGTACGGCAAGTACCTGAAGGACGTGCTCGACGGCAAGTATGTCGATAAGATCACAGAGCAGAACGAGCTCGGTAAGTAATCATAGCTGAATGAGGATCTGAAATCAGCGATGATCATAACGGCCGTATCCGGTGCGAAGCGCCCGGACAACCGTTGATCCAGGAAAGGAATGTAATATGAAATATATCGTAACCGGTGGCGCCGGCTTTATCGGCGGCAACTTCATGCACTTCGCAGTCAACACCTATCCAGAGGATATGTGGATCTGTCTCGATGCCCTGACCTATGCAGGTAACCTCGAGACCCTCGCACCGCTCGAGGGCAAGCCGAACTACAAGTTCGTCAAGGGCGACATCGCTGACCGCGATTTCATCTTCAAGCTCTTCGAGGAGGAGAAGCCGGATGTCATCATCAACTTCGCCGCAGAGTCTCACGTAGACCGTTCCGTGACGAACCCGGACATCTTCCTTCAGACGAACGTCGGCGGTACCGTGACCCTGCTTGACGCCTGCAAGAAGTACGGCATCCAGCGTTACCATCAGGTATCCACGGATGAGGTATATGGCGACCTGCCACTGGACCGTCCGGACCTCTTCTTCACCGAGGACAACAAGATCAAGGCATCTTCTCCGTACTCTGCATCGAAGGCAAGTGCAGATCTCTTCGTCATGGCGTACCATAGAACCTTCGGTATCCCGGTGACGATCTCACGCTGCTCGAACAACTACGGCCCGTATCACTTCCCGGAGAAGCTGATCCCGCTCGTCATCTCCAGAGCGCTCAATGATGAGAAGATCCCTGTATATGGCAACGGCGCAAACGTACGTGACTGGCTCTATGTCACCGATCACTGCAAGGCCATCGACCTGATCGTCCGGAAGGGTAAGCCAGGTGAGGTCTACAACATCGGCGGACACAATGAGCGCACGAACCTAGAGGTCGTGAAGACCATCCTGAAGGCGCTCGGCAAGCCGGAGTCGCTCATCGAGTATGTAAAGGACAGACCGGGCCACGATCTTCGCTATGCGATGGACCCGACGAAGATCGAAACCGAGCTCGGCTGGCAGCCGGAGTACACCTTCGATACCGGTATCCCTGTCACGATCGACTGGTATCTCAACAACAAGGAGTGGTGGGAGCACATCGTTTCCGGCGAGTACCAGAGCTACTTCGAGAAGATGTATGTACAGGGTAAGGGTCTTCAGTAAATAGCCGATTCATCCCTCGCATGTATATGTGAGGGATTTGCTTTTTTAAAGGCTGAAACTAAAACACGAAGATGCCATAGCGCCATCATGGCGTGGGATACGGTCTGTCAGGGCAGCCTGCAGGCGGTGGATGGCATACGAAAGAGGTTTTTTATGAACGTATTTGTAACAGGTGTCAATGGTCAGCTCGGTCACGATGTGATGAACGAACTCGCGAAACGCGGCTACGAGGGTGTCGGCACGGACATCCAGCCGGTGTACAGTGGTGTGATGGATGATTCGGCGGTGACCCGTATGCCGTATGTGCAGATGGATATCACGAATCGTGCCCAGGTTTCTTCCATCATTCGCGAGCTTCATCCGGATGTGATCGTGCACTGTGCGGCCTGGACCGCGGTCGACGCCGCAGAGGATGAGGCGAACCGTCCGAAAGTAAAGGCGATCAATGTTGACGGCGTGCAGAACATCGCCGATGCCGCGAAGCTCGTGGATGCGAAGATGATCTATATCTCCACGGATTACGTCTTCGACGGTCAGGGCGAGACCCCGTGGCAGCCGGACTGTGAGGATTATGCGCCGCTCAACTACTATGGTGAGACGAAGCTCGGCGGTGAGCAGGCCGTCGCGCGGACCCTCGAGAAGTATTTCATCGTCCGCATCGCCTGGGTCTTCGGCCTCAATGGAAAGAACTTCATCAAGACCATGCTGAACGTCGGAAAAACGCACGATACCGTACGCGTGGTCATGGATCAGATCGGCACACCGACCTATACACTGGACCTCGCACGACTGCTCGTGGACATGCTGGAGACCGAGAAGTACGGCTACTATCATGCCACCAACGAGGGCGGCTATATCAGCTGGTATGATTTCACGAAGGAAATCTACCGTCAGGCCGGCTATACCACGAAGGTCGTACCGGTGACCAGTGCTGAGTACGGCGCGAGCGTGGCGGCCCGTCCGTTCAACTCCCGTCTCGATAAGTCGAAGCTTCGCGAGGCCGGATTCACACCGCTCCCGACCTGGCAGGATGCGGTTGGCCGTTATCTCGAGGCACTGAAGAGCAGCGAAGTATAAGGAGAGAATATGGGAAAATATTTTGGAACCGATGGTTACCGTGGTGAGGCCAATGTCAATCTGACGGCCGACAGTGCCTTCCGTGTAGGCAAGTTCCTCGGATGGTACTATGGACAGCAGAAGAAAAACGGCGAGCACTGCCGTATCGTCATCGGTAAGGACACGAGACGTTCCAGCTATATGTTTGAATATGCGATCGCCGCAGGGATCACTGCGACCGGTGCAGATGCCTACCTTCTGCATGTGACGACGACCCCGTCCGTCGCCTATGTGGCCCGCTCGGAGGACTTCGACTGTGGCGTGATGATCTCCGCCTCTCATAATCCGTACTATGATAACGGCATCAAGGTCATCAACGGAAACGGTGAGAAGCTCGGTGATGATGTCATAAAGAAGATCGAGGATTACCTCGACGGTGTAACCCCGGAGGTGCCGCTCGCGACCCGTGCGGATATCGGACGCACCATCGACTTCGCGGCCGGCCGGAACCGCTACATCGGTTACCTCATCTCGCTGGCTACCCATAGCTTCAAGGGAAAGAAGGTCGCCCTCGACTGCTCGAACGGCTCCGCTTCCTCGGTTGCGAAGTCCGTCTTCGACGCACTCGGCGCCGATACCCATGTAATCAACAACGAGCCGAACGGAACCAACATCAACGACAAGTGCGGATCGACGCACATCGAGTCGCTTCAGAAGTATGTCGTGGAGCAGGGCTGTGATGTCGGCTTCGCTTACGACGGTGATGCGGACCGCTGCCTCGCCGTCGATGAGGATGGTCGTGTCGTCAACGGCGACCAGATCATGTATGTCTGTGGCTGCTACATGAAGGAGCAGGGACAGCTGCAGGATAACACCATCGTGACCACCGTTATGTCGAACTTCGGACTTTATAAGGCGCTCGATGAGGTCGGCATCCGGTATGAAAAGACGAAGGTCGGCGACCGTTTCGTCTATGAAAACATGTCACAGAACGGCTTCTCCCTCGGTGGAGAGCAGTCCGGACACATCATCTTCCTGCGTCATGCAACGACCGGTGATGGTATCCTGACCTCCATCAAGGTGATGGAGACGATGCTTGCGAAGAAGCAGTCTCTGAAGCAGCTGGCGGCTCCGTTTGTTGTCTTCCCGCAGGTGCTGAAGAACGTGCGCGTCCTCGATAAGGAGAGTGCACAGAACAACCCGGCGGTGCAGAAGGCAGTACAGGAGGTGACCGAGGCCCTCGGAAACGACGGTCGTATCCTTCTTCGTGCATCCGGTACCGAGCCACTCGTACGTGTCATGGTGGAGGCAGACACCGAGGAAAAGTGCGAGCGCTATGTCGATCAGGTTATCACAGTTATGAACAAAGAGGGGCTGGTCCTCACTGTTCAGTGACGCTATAATAAGAAATTATACAGACATACGCACATATAACCGTGCGGCATATGTGATAGACTGAGACATAATAGAGAAGACTTTCAAGGAAAGGAAGCGGCAGCTATGTTAAATTACAAGCGTTACAGACGTTTTCCAGCGTTCAGATATCCGGAAAGAACCTGGATGGATAAGGAAATCACGGAGGCACCGATCTGGTGCTCTGTCGATCTACGTGATGGTAACCAGGCGCTGGTGGATCCGATGAGCGTAGAGGAGAAGATCGAATTTTTCCAGATGCTTGTAAAGCTGGGCTTCAAGGAAATCGAGGTGGGCTTCCCTGCAGCGTCCCAGATCGAGTATGACTTCCTGCGTCAGCTGATCGAGCGGAAGATGATCCCGGATGATGTGACCGTACAGGTGCTGGTGCAGTGCCGTGCCGAGCAGCTCGAGCGTACCTTCGACTGCCTCGCCGGTCTCAAGCAGGCCATCGTCCACATCTATAACTCCACTTCCGTCCTTCAGAGAGACGTGGTGTTCCATAAGAGTAAGGAAGAAATCATTGACATCGCCCTTACCGGTACCCAGCTCGTAAAGAAGTATGCCGCCGGCTTCCCGGGCCACATCCGCCTCGAGTATTCGCCGGAGTCCTTCACGGGCACCGAGATGGATTACGCGGCCGAGATCTGTAACGCCGTGCTCGACGCATGGGAGTGCGGTGAGGGCCGCGAGGTCATCATCAACCTGCCGTCCACGGTGGAGATGAATACGCCGAATGTCTATGCCGATCAGATCGAGTATATGTCGAAGCACCTCAAGTACCGTGAGCATGTGATCCTCTCCGTGCATCCGCACAACGATCGTGGGGAGGGCGTCGCATCCACGGAGCTTGCGCTGCTCGCCGGCGCGGATCGTGTCGAGGGTACCCTCTTCGGAAACGGGGAGCGTACGGGTAATGTTGACATCCTGACGCTCGCCTATAACATGTTCTCGCAGGGCGTGGATCCGAAGCTTGCGCTCGAGGATATCAACAGCATCAAGGAAGTCTATGAGCGCTGCACGAAGATGACGATTCCACCGAGACAGCCGTATGCCGGTGCGCTGGTATTTACCGCCTTCTCCGGTTCGCACCAGGATGCCATCAACAAGGGCGTGCAGGCGATGCACGAGCGCCAGAGCACGATCTGGGAGGTTCCGTACCTGCCGATCGACCCGGCCGACATCGGTCGTAAGTACGAGCCAATCGTCCGTATCAACAGCCAGTCCGGCAAGGGCGGTGTCGCCTTCGTCATGGATGCGCAGTTCGGCTACAAGCTGCCGAAGGGCATGCAGCGTGAGTTTGCGGATTATATCCAGGCGCTGTCGGAGCAGGAGGGCGAGGTGTCACCACAGGAAATCTACGATATCTTCCAGGCAGAGTACGTCGAGACCAAGGAGCCGATCCACTTCAAGAACATCCGTACCACCGATACCGAGAACGGCGACGATACCTATACCACGATGGCACATGTGACCTATCTAAATCACGGCAGCATGCACCACTTCGATGGTGTCGGTAACGGACCGATCGATGCGGTGATCGCCGGACTCGCCGAGGAGCTGAAGATCAACGTCAAGGTCCTCGATTACCAGGAGCATGCGCTGGGCTCCGGCTCGAATGTAAAGGCGGTTTCCTATATCCACCTGCTGGATGTGAATACCGGCAAGACGAGCTATGGTGTCGGCTTAAGCTCCAACATCACACGTTCTTCGATCCGTGGTCTCTTCAGTGCGGTGAACCGTATGTTCTTCCCGGAGGAAGCAGAAGCGGCCGGAAAGAAGCGTGTCGAGCAGAAGAAGGCCGGACAGAATCCGCGGGATCTCTTCGGAAATTCATAAATAAACATGCCGGAAGGGGCTGTCGCAGAGCGACAGCCTCTTCTTTATTATCTGAAATTACGTTATAATAGTGTGAATTATGCAATGATGCGCTGTCTGGCGCAGAAAGGCGACGACTATGAATATCGTGTATGCATCCGACGAGGGCTACTGCCAGCATATGGCAGTGTCTATCGTGTCTCTGATTGAACATAATAAAAGTGAACAGCTGACCTTTCATATCCTGTCCGACGGGATCTCGATGGAGAAGGAGGATCAGCTTCGTGCCATGGTCCGTGGCTATGGAAAGAAGATCGTATTCTATCCGATCGAGCATCTGATGGAGGAGCTCCGGGGGCAGATCTATGGTCTCGATACGGGGCGTTTCCGCATCACGACGCTCGCGCGTCTTCTGATGGGCTCGATTCTGCCGCGGATGGTGACGAAGGTGCTGTACCTCGACTGTGATACCGTGGTGCTGCGTTCGATCGCACCGCTCTATCGTCTGCGCCTCGAGGAGAACATGGCGGCGATGGCAGCGGAGCCGACCATCTATCCGGAGGTGAAGGAGAAGATCGGCCTCACGGAGGAGGATACCTACTTTAATGCCGGTATGCTGCTCATGAATCTGTCCGCATGGCGACTCGAGGATATGGAGGCGAACTGCTTCGCCTACTATAATCAGATGGGCGGACAGCTGCCGTTCAATGATCAGGATGTCCTGAATCATGTGCTGAAGGGACGGATCCGGCGTGTCGGCCAGACCTATGACTTCATCACGAATTACTACTACTTCCGCTATGAGACGCTCTGTGCGAAGTCTGCCTCCTTCGCCCGCGGTGAGTCGAAGGAGAGCTTCCATCTTGCGAAGCATCATCCGGTCATCGTGCACTTCGCTTCGGATGAGCGTCCGTGGAACCGTGGAAACCTCAATCACTATACGCGTGCCTACGATAAATACCTAAAGAAGACCCCGTTTGCCGGCGCTGCCCGTGTGAAGGGAAAGGAAGCCTACATGGCCCTCTACCATGCGATGAACATCGCGACCTTCCTGTGCCCGCAGGTACGACAGTATATCTCAGACAGGTACTATCATGAACAGATTGAAAAATAAAAAGATACTCCTGATCATGCCGTTCTTCTATCACTATGAGGACGCGATCCGGGCGCATCTCGAGCGGGCCGGTGCAGAGGTCTGGCTCGTGGATACGAACATCCATGCCTACGGACTCGGAAAGAAGCTCGTCATGTTCTATACGAAGGCACTCCGCGACCGGCTGGTGTACCGCTACTATGAGCACGCGCTCCGGGATGTGCCGGATACCCTCGACGAGGTCATGATCATCAAGGGCACCTGGATGACCGATGAGGTTCTGCATGCGCTGCAGGCGCGCTTCGCGTCAGCGGATTTCCGAATCTACCACTGGGACAGTGTCGCGACCTTCCCGGATCAGCTTCGCATCAACCGCTTCTTCACGAAAATCTATACCTTCGATCCGGTGGACGCTGCGCAGTACGGCTGGATTTACCGGCCGACCTTCTTCGAGGAGGAAATCTGTCATCCGTCGGAGGAGAAGCGCTACGACTTCCTCCTCATCTGTTCGATGCATACGCGTCGGATGGAGGTGCTCCGGAAGCTGAAGGCGCTCGCGGAGAAGCAGCAGAAAACACTCTACAGCTACATCTATGTGCCGCGGCTCCAGTACATCCGGGAGACGCTGCTCCGGCATAATCCGCTCTACGAGGGCGCCCGGGATGCACTGCATTTCCAGCCGCTCCCGCAGGCGGAGACCTATGCGCTCTATCCGCACACCCGTTGCATCGTGGACTATACCTTCCCGCAGCAGAACGGCTTCAGCATGCGGACCTACGACGCCATGGGCTGCCGCTGCAAGCTCCTCACGAACAACCCGCATGTGAAGGACGCGGATTTCTATGATCCGCAGAACATCTATGTCTATGACCCGGATCACTTCGAGATCCCGGCGGATTTCCTGGACACCCCGTATCGGCCGCTGCCGGCGGAGATCTATGACCGCTACCGGCTCGACGGCTTCCTGCAGGAGCTGTTCGGCTGAGGTGAGGTGGGCAGACTTGTGTATATGACATGCGTGGCGGCGAGCGAGGATGCTTCGTCGTAGACATTGGCCACGTACAGCGATGAAACGAGAAACAGAAGGAGAGAAAAGACAGGATGGTCACGGTCCTTTTATGTACATATAACGGTGCGGCGTACGTCCGCGCGCAGCTTCAGTCGATCCTCGATCAGACGGTGCAGGACCTGCATGTGGTGGTGTCGGATGACGGCTCCACGGATGAGACGCCGGCGATCGTCGAGGCGATGGCGGCAGCACATCCGGGGCGCATCACGATCCTTCGGCAGGATCCGCCGACCGGCAGCGCGCAGCGGCACTTCCTGAAGCTCCTCGTGGAGCGGGCCTACGATGTGCCGGGCAGCACAGAGACCACGGCGATCGATACAGATTCTGTGCAGCGCTGCGTAAACGATGCTGCGTCGACACCGGGGCAGCGATCGGCGGACGGGACACGCGTTCGTGCCGACTACATCATGCTGTCCGATCAGGATGATGTATGGCTTCCGGACAAGGTCGAGAAGACGCTCGCGCGTATGCAGGCGGACGAAGCGGCCTGCCGTGCAGCCGGAGAGGCCAATGCTTCCATCCTGGTGCACTGCGATTCACGCATCGTCGACCGGGCGCTCCGGGAGATCGCCCCGAGCTTCGTGGCCTACCAGAAGATGACGCCGTCCCGCTGCCAGCTCCAGCAGCTGCTCGTGCAGAACAACGTCGTCGGCGGTGCCCTTATGATGAACCGTGCACTGGCGGAGCGCATCACGGAGATCCCGTCGCACTGCGTCATGCATGATCAGTGGATCGCGCTCGTGGCGAGTGCCTTCGGACACATCGATTTCGTGCCGGTGTCGCTCTATCTCTACCGACAGCACGGGGACAATGTCCTCGGCGCCGGGAAGGGCTCCCGTATCATGGAGATCCTCGGACGCTTCGGCATCGGCCGGAAGGACGGAAAAACGAAGGCCGAGATGGATGCACACTCGCAGCGCGTGTACCGGGAGATGTTTCTCCAGGCGGAGAGCTTTCGACGCTGCTTCGATGCAGAGCTCTCGGTGAAGCAGAAGCGGCTGCTCGACGAGTTCACATCGATCCCGAAGCGGAGCCGGCTCGGGAAGATCTGTACGATCCTCCGCTATGGCTTTACCTATAATTTATTTCACAGGACGGTGGGCGAATGTCTCTTTATCCAGTAAATGACATCATGGTCTCGGTGTGTGTCGTGACCTACAACCATGGAAAGTATATCGGTACCTGCCTCGATCACATCCTCCGGCAGCGCCGGAAGTTCCGCATCGAGATCCTCATCCATGATGATGCCTCGACGGATGGGGCGCAGGACGTGATCCGGGCCTATCAGAAACGCTATCCAGACATCATCAAGCCGATTCTTCGGGTGGAGAATCAGTACAGCCAGGGCATCACGAACATCTCGGGTGCCTTTAATTTCCCGCGCGCGGTCGGAAAGTACATCGCGCTCACGGATGGCGATGACTACTGGTGTGACGATTATAAGCTGCAGCGTCAGGTGGACTACATGGAGGCACATCCGGAATGCGGCTTTACCTTCCACTCGGCGAAGGTGGTCACGGAGGATGGTGCCCTCGTGAACGGAGAGCTCATGCGTCCGTATCACGAATCCCGTGTGGTTAAACCGGCGGAGCTGGTGGATAAAGCCACCGGCAGTCCCTTCGCGAGCTTCCTCCTGCGGCGTGAAATCGTCGAAAAACTGCCGGATTACTATGTGGACTGCCCGGTCGGCGACCGTCCGCTCGAGCTGATGGCGGCGGATTACGGGGACAGCTACTACTTCGATGAGCCGATGAGTGTGTACCGCTTCGGCATCCGTGGCTCCTGGACCGAAAACCAGATGAACGGGGACTATGTGGAGAAGCAGCGGAAATATGCTGCCGATATGTGGAAAATGTATCACCGCTTCGATGCAGAAACCGGTGGACGCTTCCACGAAGCCTGTGAACACGCGGGTCGACGTGTGGAATTCCTGACCGCCGTCAACACACGAAACTTCGACGTGATCTATCGGCCGGAAAATGCGGACTTCCTGCAGGAGCTGAGCCGACATGACCGCTTCTTCATCGACTTCGAGCATCGCTTCCCGAAACTGTATCATGGACTCCGCCGTTTAAAGAGTGGGGGTTCGAAGCAGATCAAAGAAACGGAAAACGTATAGATATAGAAAGGGCTGCCCGTCCCGCACAGTACTGCGCGGAATGGGCAGCATTCGGTATTTTATGACAGAGAATTCACTGAAATCAAAGGTGGTGCAGGGGCTCTTCTGGAAGGTGCTCGAGCAGGGCGGCTCCCAGGGCATCCAGTTCATCGTCGCCCTCGTGCTCGCGCGTCTCATGACGCCGGAGGAGTACGGTACGATCAGCCTGATCACCATCTTCATCACCATCGCGAACACCCTCGTGCAGTCCGGCTTCGCGACCGCCCTCGTGCAGGGAAAGGAGGTCGAGGACGAGGATTACTCCTCCGTCTTCTGGATTTCGATGCTGCTGTCGGTCGTGCTGTACATCGCTCTCTTCCTCGGTGCACCGTGGATCGCCGCCTACTTCCGTACACCGGTCCTCGAGGCCCTCGTCCGGGTGATGGGCGTCGTGCTCTTCCCGGGGGCCGTGGTCTCGATTCAGACCGCCTTCGTATCCCGGAACCTGCGCTTCCGTCAGCTCTTCCAGTCGACGATGGTCGCCGTCGTGATCTCCGGTGTCGTCTCGATCGCACTTGCGATGCGGGGGTTCGGTGTCTGGGCGATGGCAGCGCAGCAGATCGTCTACTACTTCGCGCTGATGCTGGTGCTGTTTGTGACGATCCGCTGGTATCCGCGCATCCTGATCCGGACAGAACGCCTTCAGAAGCTTTTTTCCTTCGGCTGGAAGATCCTCGTATCCGGACTCCTCGATACCCTCTGGCAGAACATCTACGGTCTCATCATCGGCCGGAAATATACGAGTGCCGACCTCGGGGCATATAACCGCGGAGAGCAGTTCCCGAAGATCATCTCGACGAACCTCGCGACTGCGATCCAGTCCGTGCTCCTGCCCGCCTACAGTAAGAAGCAGGACGACCCGGACACGCTGCAGCGTATGGCGAGTCGCTCCATCCGACTGAGTGCCTTCGTGCTTTTTCCGATGATGGCAGGCCTCGCTGCGGTGGCGGAGCCGCTGGTGACCCTGCTCCTCACGGAGAAGTGGCTGGTGGCTGCCCCGTACCTCGTACTGCTCGCGGTGAGCTATGCGACCTATCCGATCCACATCATCAACCTGCAGGTCATGAACGCGATGGGACGCTCGGATCTCTTCCTGAAGCTTGAGATCATAAAAAAAGCACTCGGGATCGTGATCCTGGTGCTTAGTTTACCGCTCGGCATCTGGCCGATGCTTCTGTTTAAGGTGGTGGATGAGTATCTCTGCACCTTCATCAACGCCTGGCCGAATCGTGCGCTGATCGGCTACGGACCGCTCCGTCAGTGGGCCGATGTTCTGCCGAGTGCATGGATCTCCGCCGTGATGGGCGTCGTGGTCTATCTCCTGCATCGACTGCCGCTCGGGGTGCTCCCGATGCTGCTTGTTCAGATGCTCCTCGGCGTGATCGTCTATCTGCTGCTGTCGCTCCTCTTTAACCGCGAGCCCCTGCAGTATATTTACGGCCTAGCTGCAGGACGTACGCCAGCGTCTGATAGATAAGAGAACACTCGATCGCGAGGTATCGCAGAAGCGGTACCTCTTTTAATTTGGCCTTTTCGAGCTGCTTCCGGGTGCGGATCCCCTCGAGAAGCCCCGCGGCATACTCCTTTCCGAAGCCCTTTCTC
>CAKQED010000031.1:0-24895 GCA_934229835.1 uncultured Oribacterium sp.
GTATCATCTATATCGATGAGATCGATAAGATCACGAAGAAGTCGGAGAATGTCTCCATCACCCGTGATGTCTCCGGCGAGGGCGTGCAGCAGGCACTGCTGAAGATCCTCGAGGGAACCGTCGCTTCCGTACCACCTCAGGGCGGACGGAAGCATCCGCAGCAGGAGCTCATCCAGATCGATACGACGAATATCCTGTTCATCTGCGGCGGTGCATTTGACGGTCTCGAGCACATCATAGAAAAGCGTGTCGCTTCCGGATCGATGGGCTTCGGCGCGGACATCGTCGAGAAGAATCGCGACAACTACGATGACATCCTTCGTCAGGTACAGCCGGAGGATCTCGTACGCTTCGGTCTGATCCCGGAGTTTATCGGACGAGTACCGGTCGATGTCACCCTGCAGTCACATGATGCGGCGACCCTGAAGCGCATTCTGACGACCCCGAAGAACGCGCTCGTGAAGCAGTATCAGAAGCTGTTTGAGATCGACGGCGTCGAGCTCCGATTCACGGATGAGGCAGTCAGCGCCATCGCCGAGAAGGCAGCCGAGCGCAAGACCGGTGCCAGAGGACTCCGCTCCATCATGGAAGATATGATGATGGACATCATGTATGAGATTCCGTCCGAGCCGGACATCCAGAGCGTGGAGATCACGGAGGATGTGGTGAAGGGCACGGGCGAACCGATCATCACCCGTAAAGAGAAGAAAACAGCCCGGCGTGCAGATGCAGCAGATACGGCTGTATGAGTTTGACGAAACCCGATCGGTTATGTGCCGACCGGGTTTCCTGATCCTGAACCAGCTGGATCCGTCAGGTATCAATTATCACTAAGAAAAGGAGATTCCATGAAGATCACTTCTGTAGATCTGGAGAGAGTGCTGGGCGTAAAATCCGAGCTTCCGAAGACCGGAAAACCTGAATTTGTCATGGCGGGACGATCCAATGTCGGAAAGTCCTCCTTTATCAATGCCTTCGTCAATCGAAAGAACTTCGCCCGTACGAGCTCGACACCGGGTAAGACGCGCACGATCAACTTTTATAACATCAACGAACGCTTTTATCTTGTTGACCTCCCTGGCTACGGCTATGCGTCCACCGGTGCGGTCGAGCAGGAGAAGTGGGGACGTATGATCAACCGCTATCTCGAGACCTCGGACGACATCGAGGAGGTGATCCTCTTCGTAGACATCCGCCACGATCCATCAAAGCTGGATGTCCAGATGTTTGACTACGTAACCCAGGTCACCGGCTTCGAGCCGATCGTCATCCTGACGAAGATGGATAAGATCAATCGCTCACAGATCAAAAAGCAGACCGCTGCAATCCGCAAGGCTCTGCACGCGACGGAAAACTGTACGATGATCCCGTTCTCCTCCCAGTCGAAGCAGGGGCTCGAGAGCATCTATGCGATCATCGACGAGATCATGGACACACCGGAAACTCCAGAGACACAGGCGTGAGCCTGTATGGAGTAAGGATTCAGGCAGTGGACCCTCCGGGCCTCCTACCTGTCTGAACTGTTACATCTGATGTAAACCGGGAATTGCAAAATTCCGAAAACGGGCTTGACATCGGTGCGGACTGGTGCTAGTCTATAAAGGTCGTAAAGACAAAGGAAAGTAGGTATCCACCTCACCTTGGCAGTTGTAGCTGACCCGGGTTCATATTTGATTATTACTTCGTGTATTTTCATTATGGTGGATTGGCTTACAATCCGCCATTTTTTTGCATTCGACCAGTGTATGTGGAGAGGAGTTTATGGCTATTAAGAAAAACGCAAGCATCGAAATTAACGAGCAGATCCGTGACAGAGAGGTAAGAGTCATTGGTGCAGAGGGCGAGCAGCTCGGTATCATGTCTTCCAAGGACGCTTATATGATGGCGAAGGAGAAGGACCTGGATCTTATTAAGATCGCGCCGACTGCAACGCCGCCTGTTGTAAAGATCGCCGACTTCGGTAAGTATCGTTACGAGATGATGCGTAAGGAAAAGGAAGCCAAGCGTAATCAGCGCGTGACTGAGCTGAAGGAGATCCGTATGACACCGAACATCGATCAGAACGATCTCAACACGAAGTTATCCGCTGCACGTAAGTTCCTCGAGAAGGGCAATAAGGTCAAGGTCGCTCTTCGATTCAGAGGCCGTGAGATGTCTCGTATGAATCAGTCCAAGTACATCCTTGACGAGTTCGCCGAGCAGCTGAAGGACATCGCTGTCCTCGATAAGCCGGCGAAGGTAGAAGGCAGAAACATGGCGATTGTAATAAGCCCGAAAAAGTAAAATCACAGGAGGCTGTTATGGCAAAGTTAAAGCTGAAGACAAAGAGAGCTGCTGCTAAGCGCTTTAAAGTTACTGGCACAGGAAAGCTTGTAAGAAATAAGGCTTACAAGTCTCACATTCTCACCAAGAAGACAACGAAGCGTAAGAGAGGCCTGCGCAAGGATACTGTCCTTGATCAGACCAACGTTAAGACGATGAAGAAGATTCTTCCATACCTTTGATTTGTAGACTTTAGAGGAGGAAATTAAAATGAGAATTAAGGGCGGATTAAACGCTAAGAAGAAGCATAATAGAGTACTCAAGCTTGCTAAAGGCTACAGAGGATCTCGCTCCAAGCACTACAGAGTAGCGAAGCAGAGCGTAATGAGAGCACTTACGGAGTCCTACAGAGGCCGTAAGGAGAGAAAGAGACAGTTCAGACAGCTCTGGATCGCTCGTATCAACGCAGCAGCAAGACTGAATGGTCTTTCCTACAGCAAGTTCATGTTCGGCCTCAAGAATGCCGGCATCGATATGAACCGTAAGATGCTTTCCGAGATCGCAATCGCTGATCCGGAGGGATTTGCAAAGCTCGCTGAGACTGCAAAGGCTAACCTCGCAAAGTAATGTTTGACCGACAGGATTCGTCCTGTCGGTTTTTGCTGTCCGTACGTGAAGAGTCCGGCGGTGACCTTTGTGACCGATCACGCATTTCGGGGTAAATGGAACATCAAACAATCTGGCTGAGGCTCGTCTCCAGAACCTGGTCACACGAGTCGTAAGAATCTAAAACAGGACCCTTAAGAGGCACTAGGCCCTCTGCAAACGACGGAGTTTCCTTTTATGGAAACTCCGAGTTGCAGAGGGGAACAAGGAAAAATTACTCCAAGTGCCTCTAAAGGGTCCTGTTTTGATTCTTATCTTCCTCGGCTCTAAGGTTCTGTAGACGAGTCTCAGCCATGATCGTACGATATCATCCGCAGCAAGAATGCACATCGTTCAAATCTGTCACCACTATTTATGTAGTCTTTATACTACAAAAAAAGAACCGATTCTTTAGAATCGATTCTCTTATGCGGAAGAAGGGATTTGAACCCTCAAGAGTGTAACCTCACACGGACCTGAACCGTGCGCGTCTGCCGTTCCGCCACTTCCGCGAACTCGTATATAATAGCATGGTGAGATGGGTTCGTCAACAACTAATTTTCACTTTTTTTGATTGAACTTTGCGGCTTTGCGGTGGGCTACTGTTCACTCGTGGCTCGGCGGCGAGATTAGACGAAAAATATACACTGAAAGACCGATTTCAAAATCGTGTATATGTTTTTAAAGCTTCTGGGGTGAGATCAGACGAAAAAATATACATTGAAAGGCTGATTCGGAAATCGTGTCTATAGAAATCGAAATCTGACTCTGATTTCACTTGTCAAACTCAAAAAATATATACACGATTTCAGGATGACGCCATCCGTGTCTATTTCACATAGAGATTTTCGATTTCTACAGAAAAATTCATATACACGATTTTTAAATAGTGCGTTGCGTGTCCAGTCTGCTGTCCGCCGAGCCACGCCTCGACTTCCTACGTTTGAACAGTAACTGCGGTGGGATCGGTCACGGAGTCTATTGCTGGGCCATCATATTTGAATTCAATGGAGGAACGCGCCGAGCACGCCATAGGAGACGATCGACATGATGGCGGAGGCGAGCAGTACGCCGATGATGATGGCGAGGAAGGATTTCTTCCGCGGCATGTGCAGGAGACCTGCGACGAGGGAGCCGGTCCATGCGCCGGTGCCCGGGAGCGGGATGCCGACGAAGAGTACGAGGCCCCAGAAATCATACTTCTGAATCGATGCCTGGTTCTTCTCGACCTTCTCACGGAGCTTTCGCGCGATGCCCTGAGTCGGTCCAAAATGCTCACAGGCCACCACGATCTTCTCGATGAAGAGAAGGATCAGCGGGATCGGCAGGAGATTTCCGACGATGCAGAGGATCAGTGCACGCAGATACGGCACGCCCAGCAGCGAGGATGCGAGGAGTCCGCCACGGAGCTCCAGGATCGGCATCAAGGAAATGATGAAGACGATGGCGTCCTTCGAGAGGAGTCCCGTCAGGTGAGTAGTGACAAAGCTTACAAGTGCTTCCATTTTTGACCTCAAATTCCTAATAATATCGTAATTCAGTTTTCTTGAATGCCCCTATGGAATGTGATAGACTAAACAGATGATTTGAAAGTGCGCGCACACGTCATCTGGAAGATATCGATGTCTCCCGCGGCGTGCTGGCAGTTCTGGTCGCCTGCATTGTCCGACGCCATAAAAGGCACAATGCCGATTCTATCGACTGCGTCCCACGGTGTCAAGCGATGCGCAGATTTCAGCTCACTGAAACAAGGAAATGTAAGCCGGGAGACTGTCTAACCGATGTCTGCCATCCGGGAATCACGGGCGTAGACGCGGTACCACAGGTCCCCGAACAGCTGTAGAAAGAATATTATGATCAGTTACGAAGAAGAAATCAAACGTTTTAAGCCGAGTCTCGATGTCGATCAGATCGAGGATGCGATCGCGAAGGTGGACCTCACTGATATGAACGACATCATGACCAGTCTCATCGAGGAGGCCATCAAGCATAAAAAGGATGAGATCGCTAAATGAAGTATGACGTAATGCTGGAGCAGATCGCAAACTGCTACTATAATCTGGGACTCGAGCGTGCACGTCTGCGCGATCTGAGTGGCGCCGCCGAGCTGCTGAAGAAGTCGTTGACCTTCGATAAGTATCAGAAGGATGCACGAAATCTGCTGGGGCTGATCTTTTTCGAGTGTGGTGAGACCGCGGATGCGCTCGTGCAATGGGTCATCAGTATGAATCTCCTCCCACAGGATAACATCGCGGATCATTATCTCGATGAGGTCCAGCGTAAGCCGGCGATCCTCCGGATCTGTTCGGACAATGTCAAGCGCTACAATCAGGCGCTGGACTACGCGCAGAACAACAATGAGGACCTCGCCATCATGCAGCTCAACCAGGTCATCGAGGACAGTCCGAACTATATCAAGGCGCATATCCTGCTCGCTCTTTTATATATGAAGAGAGAGGACTGGGTGAAGGCGGGGCGCAGCCTCTACCTCGTGCTGAAAATCGATCGTAACAATCCGAAGGCCCTCGTGCTGATGGATGAGGTCAAGCATAACACCGGCCGGAAGGAGGTCGAGCAGAGCCGCCTGAAGAATGCATTTTCTCACCGGAAGATGACGGATGATGACGTGCTGATTCCTCAGGAGGTGAAGCAGGTGTCCCCGTGGATGGTCGTCGGCTACATCTTCGTCGGCGTCATCCTGGCACTTTTCGCATTTTACCTGCTGATCATGCCGGCGAAGACGAAGGCGCTCAATGCGGAGAACAACCGCGAGCTGATTTCCTATACCGAGAAGCTCGATGCCTCGAACCGTGAATATGCGGAGCTGAAGGACTCCTATGATACCCTGGAGTCACAGTATGCCGAGGCAGCTCAGCAGGTTTCACAGTTTGAGAATGCCAATGCCTCCTTCATGGGGCAGTACCAGTCACTGAACGAGATCCGGACAGCGCTTGCGAATGGCGATGTCCTTCAGGCGGCGAAGCTCTATACGGGCCTCGATCAGACGAAGATCAGTGATGCGACGATGCTGCAGCAGCTTCAGAGCATCAAGGTGGAGATGGAGGGCTCGATCTATCAGGAGCTCGCCGACCAGGCGACCAACGCCTGGAACAGCGGAAACCAGGATCAGGCAGCCGAGCTGTATAATCTGAGCCTGGCGATCCGCGAGGAACCGGAAAATATGTATCTCCTCGGACGTCTCTACCAGAGTATGGGACGAACAGAGGAAGCGAATACACTGTTTGATAAAATCATCGGCGCACACCCGGATTCAAATTATGCCGTGCGTGCGAGACAGGCAAGAGGGTACTGATCCATGCTGAATGTTGAGAAGATCCGCCTGATGACCCAGCTTTCGATTTATGACAGGAAAGAGGGAAAGGCGATACGGGATGTAAGCAGATATTTCAAGGGAGACTATCTCTCCCGGAGGATGTTCATGGCACTCGTGCACTATACACTGTGCTTTATTCTGGTGTCCATGCTGCTGATGCTGATCAATATCGAAGAGCTTCTGATGCATCTGAACATCCCGTTTATCGTGGCTGCGGTCCGGGTCCTTCTTTTCGTTTACGTGCTCGGTTTCGTCGGGATGATGGCCTTTTCCTATGTGCGCTATGCACGGGCCTATGATGATCTTCACCGAAAGAGTCTCTACTATATGGCGAAGCTTGACAAGCTTCTGCAGCTCGAGGAGGCACCGGATACGAAACTCGATATCGAGAGCGCCGGCTCCGAGTTTTATAAGGAGAAGGGCGGGAAGATCCGTGTCATGGAGGATGCGCCTCTTCGACAGGCGAAGCGTTCGAAGACAGCGCCGGACAGAAGGAGCAGCGCGAGCGCGGCTCCGAAACAGGTAGAAGAACAGCCTGCGAAGCGAAAGAGTGCGGTGCAGACTCCGGACCGGCAGGAAGAGAAGTGGCTCGATGATCCGATCGAGCCAGAGAACGGCTGGCTGGATGATCCGGTCGAACCGGAAGGCGGCTGGCTGGACGGTGGAAACGAGTCGGTAAGCACAGGCGACGATGGTGACTGGCTGGACGATCCGGTCGATCCGAAGCCGCACAGTGACACGGGCAGCGCCTCTGCGGATGGCATACAGCTCATGGATTTCAGAAAACATCACGAAGGAAGATAAAGATGACACAGCTGGTCGATATGAAGGATGAATTACAGAAGTTTTACATCAAAAATGAATACTGGCTCACACCTGTACTGAAGGCGCTGACCGCGTTCCTGTGCTTTTTTATGATCCGGATTCGCATAGGCTCCGATAGCATGTTCGGCAGTCTGCTGATCGCGATCGCCGCTGCTGCGCTGTGCTCGTTCCTTCCGTGGACGGCCGTGACGGTCATGTCGGCGGTTTTCGTGCTGGGCAATGCCTATGGCACGTCGATGGAGCTCGCCCTCCTGGCGGCCTTCATCCTCCTGCTGATGGCGCTCGCACAGTCGGCCTTCCGTGCAGGAAATGCGATTCTGATCGTCCTGGTTCCCCTGCTGTTTTATCTGCATGTACCCTATGTACTCCCGGTCATCGCAGGGCTCAGCCTCGGACTGATGTCCATCGTACCGGTATCCATCGGTGTGATGATGTATTATTTTATCGAGTATATCTCGGAGAATGCATCCGAGCTCAGTGTATCGACGAAGGATCCGATGGAGATGGCGAGCCAGTATGCCAGCATCTTTCAGGGCTACTTTCAGAACCGCACGATGATCGTGTCCATCATGGCCTTCGCCATCTGCATCGTGCTGGTATTTATCCTTCATCAGATGGTGTTTTCGTATAACTGGGGAGTCGCGGTCATCGTCGGACTCCTCTCGATCCTGGTGGTTTCTGCCATCGGATCCGCGCGGCTCGGAGCCACCTTCTCTTTCGGCACGGCAATGATCGGCGTGATACTTTCCGGCGTCCTCGCCCTTCTGTATGCATTGGCCTTCCATGGGGCAGACTATAAGGGGACGGAGCGCTTACGCTTCGAAGATGATGACTATTTCTATTTTGTAAAGGCGATTCCGAAGCTGAAATCAGGAATGAGGCATAAATCGAATGACAGGAATGATTGAAAAAATGAAAAGCTGGGTGAGCCTCCTGCCACCGATCGGCTATACCAACATCCTCGAGATCATCATCCTCGCGGTGCTCGTATATGAGATCCTTCTCTGGATCAAAAATACGAGAGCCTGGGAGCTGCTCAAGGGTCTGCTGGTCATCGCCGCCTTCATCACGGCGGCAGCGATCCTTCATCTCACGACCATCATGTGGCTGATCGAACGGATCTCGACGGCGGCCATCATCGCGACCGTCGTCATCTTCCAGCCGGAGCTCCGGAAAGCACTGGAGCAGCTCGGCAGCCGGAACTTCATCGCCAATCTGATTCCGGATGACGGGATCGATGACGCCAGTGCGACGACGATCAACGAAATCATCCGCGCGACCTTCGAGATGGCGAAGAAGAAGACCGGAGCACTCATCGTGATCCAGCAGAATCAGCCACTGAAGGAAATCGAAGAGACTGGTATCCGTATCAACGGTATCGTGTCGTCGGCACTGCTGATCAACATCTTCGAGAAGAACACACCGCTGCATGATGGTGCCGTCACGATCGTCGGCGATAAGGTCACGGCCGCAACCTGCTACCTGCCGCTGTCCGATACCGATATCTCGAAGGATTTCGGTACACGTCATCGTGCTGCGCTCGGCATGTCTGAGACGAGTGATGCCGTTACGATCGTGGTCTCGGAGGAGACCGGTCGTGTGTCGGTTGCTGTAAACGGGAAGCTCTGCCGTGCACAGGATGCTGAAGCTCTGCGCTCGATGCTTCCGACGAGAGAGCAGAAGGAGATGGATAAGAATACACGCTTCCGTATCTTCCGTAATACACGAAAGGAAGGAAAAGCATGATGAAACATTTCTTTACGGAAAATCTGCCGCTCAAGGTGCTGAGTCTCCTGATTGCGCTGCTCCTCTGGCTGCTGGTGGTCAATGTCTCGCATCCGGAGGTGACGGATACGAAAACGGTGCCGCTCGAGGTCGAGAACCAGTCGACCTTTGCGGCGCAGAATAAATCCTGGGAAATCGACCGCACGAGTGTGACCATCAGCTACAGTGTCCGCACGAACAGCCGCTCCCTCATCAGTGCGTCGGATTTTCATGCCTACGTGGATCTGAAGGATTACAGCATCACCGGAGCCGTCCCGATCTATGTGGATGTACTGAATGACAAGGACGAGCTGATCGGAGATGTGACGGTGCGTCCGACGGTCACCCGGGTCATCATCGAGGACATCCAGGAAAAGAAATTTGAAATCAAAAATACCGTACATGGTACACCGAAGAGCGGCTACAAGGTCGCGAATGTGATCGTCAGTCCGGAATATGTCTATCTGAGTGGCCCGGAATCTGAAATCGGCCGCGTGTCCAGTGTCGGAATCGATGTGAATGTAGAGGGCATCGCACAGAATGAGGATGGGGTTGCGGAGCTCATATACTATGACGCAAATGGAAATCAGCTCTATGACCTGAAGAACGTCAGTGCGTCGACAAGCTCGATCCACTATGCCGTGACCCTGTATAAGGAGAAGTCCATCAACCTTCTGTCCAGTGTCAGAGGCACACCGGCCGCGGGGTATCAGTATGAGTCGACCGCGGTTTCACCAGCGACCGTGAAGCTGGCGGCGTCGACCTACATCATCGATGGCATGACGGTGTTCGAGCTTCCGAAGATCGATATCAGTGGTGCCAGTGGAACGAAGACCATCACCTTTAATCTGGCAGACTATCTTCCGGCCGGTGTCATGCTGGCGGAGGATCAGGACGCCGAGGTCAATGTGACGGTCCGCATCGAAAAGATACCGGAGACAGAGGAGACATCGACCGACAGCGACGAAACCGCTGCGACGACGGCACTCATCTCCGGATCACAGAGTGCGCATACCAGTGAGAGTACGGCTGCAGAAGCGAAGCTGCCGGAGAGCAGTGCCCAGGACGGAGATACCGAGCCGGAGGGAACGGGCGCTTCGCATGAGTCGGGCAGTACACATGAAGAAACACTGCTCAGCCAGTCCGGACACTGATCGGAGAATGCATAAATTTCATGAAAACAGAATGGTTTAAACTTGGTATCTATACAGCAGCGTATGTCATGAGCTTCGTGCTGGGAGAGGCGGGTCTTTCCGCCCCTTCCGGTCTTTGCCTGATCTTCGCTGCTGCTTTTTTATATCTTTCAGAGTACCGGAGGACGGCGTCTCTTATGAATCTTCGGGGCCTGCTCGCCCTCGGTCTCCTCGGCGGGGAAGGCATCGCCCGTTTTCAGCTGAGCCGGCTGAGCACCGACTGGACGCTGGAAACCTGGCTTTCGTTCTATCTTTTTTATCTGATTTTTGATCTCTCGGCACAGCTCGCCGATCATGCAGGCACCCTGCGAGGCGCTCGATCCAGAGACGATGCGGATCGTAGTGCATCCTGCAGCATGGTACCGGAGGATTCGCTGGTGTCCCAAGCTTCTATA
The DNA here is from genome assembly GCA_934229835.1 of uncultured Oribacterium sp. Classification (GTDB taxonomy): domain Bacteria; phylum Bacillota; class Clostridia; order Lachnospirales; family Lachnospiraceae; genus Oribacterium. The sequence continues at coordinate 10,419 of CAKQED010000031.1, forward strand.
GACGTCCGGGATGTCGGTGGGGTGCCCGGTCGCTCGGCGACAGGAGAGAGCGCAGGAGCGGATCTTCGTTTCTTTCGGTATGCGATCCTCGGTCTGCTCGGTATTTCCTGGGCGGCGTTTCTTTTTGAGGCCCGGCGGCTCGGCTTCGTACCGCTCTTTACGGTCGATACGCCACATGCCTACAGCTACTTCCATGTAAAGGGCGTGCACTACTTTACGACCCTGGCTGTGCTTACCCCGGCGGTCTCGATGCTGTATCTCGCTGCGCGGCGTACACACGGACTTCGACCGGATGTGCTGGCCCTCCTCGGACTGCTGCTTCCGATCATCTTGACGATCCTGATGGTGTCCCGTTTTCAGTTTATGATTTCGGTGATTCTAGCTGTTTTCGTGGCCCTGCTTTCAGGTCGCCGCTATAAGCTATGGCAGCTTCTGCTGCTCCTCGCGCTGATGATCGCTGCCTATGTCTTCATCACGATCGAGCGTGCGCATTCCGTCGAGTACCTGAACGGCATCTTCGAGATGAAGGATCCGTCGACCCCGATCTTTATCACCCAGCCGTACATGTACATCGCAAACAACTATGATAATTTTAATGTCATGACCCGTGAGCTGACGGTCCACGCGCATGGACTTCGCATGCTCTATCCGTTTGTGACGCTGAGCGGAATCAAGTTCTTCATCCCGTCACTGGCGCAGGGCTTTCCGCTCTTCGTGACGAAGGAAGAGCTCACGACCGTCACGATGCTCTATGACGCATGGTATGACTTCGGTCTCAGCGGAATCGCTGTGTTCGCACTCGTGCTCGGCCTCGTTTCAGGGCGGGTGACACGTACCTGTCGAAAGGATCAGAACCCGTTCTCCGTGCTTCTGTATGCACAGCTCGCTTTTTATTATCTGGTTTCGTTTTTTACCACCTGGTTCAGTAACCCGGCCACCTGGTTTTATCTTGGCATCAGTTTCCTGCTGTACCTCGCGTATGCATGTACTGTACGAAAAAGGAGAAAAGAATGAAGCGTTATACGCAGTTGATTTTAAATATCCTGGTACCGATCCTGATGATTGCGGCGGTCGTCATCTTCGTTCCGAAGCTGATCATCTTTTTTATCCCGTTTATCATCGGGGCCGTCATCGCATGGATCGCCAATCCGCTGATTCGTTTTCTGAATACGAAAACGAAGCTGATGGAACGGCAACATGCGTCGGTTGTCATCATCATCTTCATGCTCGTACTGATCGGCGCGATCCTGTATCTCGTCCTCAGCGCAGCTGTCCGTTTCTGCGTCGGCTTCGTAGAAGATCTGCCGGATATGGTGCGGGGCCTCGCACAGCTTCTCAGGGAGTTTCTGCTTTCCCATCAGAGCCTGCTGCAGCACCTGTCGCTGAATCTGCCGGGGACGGGAGCGGATGGCGCTTCGGTTATACTGGATCTCAATAAGCTGAACAGCAGCATCGAGGAATCGCTGCTCGGCTTCGTAACGAATGTCTCTCAGCCGATCGCCAATGTCTCCATCGGTGCGGTGCGCTCGATACCGAATGTCCTTGTATATTCGGTCGTAACGATTTTTTCTGCGTACTGCTTCTGCAAGGATGGCGAACACTATGTCGAGCGGGTGAAGGCGTGGATTCCGAAGGAGCTGTTCCGCTACTATGAGCTGCTGAAGGCAGACATACGGAAGATCATTCAGGGCTGGCTGCTGGCACAGTTTAAGATCATGTTTGTCGTCTTCCTCGTACTGACGATCGGCTTCCTCCTCCTGCGTGTGCGCTATGCACTTCCACTTGCTGCATTGACCGCTTTTCTGGACTTCCTGCCGATGCTCGGTGTCGGCTTCATCATGTGGCCATGGATCGTGCTCGACCTCTTCAGCGGAAATCTGGTGCAGGCGCTCTGGCTCGTCGTGATCTATGTCGCGACCCAGATCGTGCGCCAGTTCATGCAGCCGAAGATCATGGGGGATACGATGGGGCTCTCCCCGTTCCTGACGATTCTGTTCATGTACCTCGGTTACCGCTTCTATGGCTTCGTCGGGCTGATTTTCGCGGTCCCGGTCGGTATGCTCGTGATGTGCTTTTACCGCTATGGCGCCTTTAAGAAGATGACGGCCTCGATCCAGGCACTCTATCGGGACCTGATCTCCTTCCTGTAAATGTATCTACGGGTACGCGTGTGCAGCGATTTATTCACGGAAAGCATGACAGAAGTTTTACAGGCAGATCGCGGGATTCATGCACGCTTCCCGGCGAATACATTGACAAATCAGATGGTACGAAATATAATTCTTAAAAATTAAATATTTTTTTATAGTTATTTTAGAAGGAGATAATCAAATGGAGAAGAAGACAAAGGCTACAGAAGTAAAGAAGGACGCAGCTCTGAAGGAGTCTTTTGCTGAGATCAAGAAGGCTGTAGCAGAGACTGCGAAGGCTGCTGAGAAGAAGGCCGCTCCTGCAAAGGAAGCAGTTAAGGAAGAGGCTCCGAAGAAGGAAGCCGCTCCGAAGAAGACCGCTCCAGTGAAGAAGACAGCTCCAGCAAAGAAGACAGAAGAGAAGAAGCCGGCAGAGAAGACCGCTCCGGCGAAGGCAGAAGTGAAGACAGCTGTTACATTACAGATCGATGGCAGAGATTTCGACCCTGCAAAGATCGTTGCAGACGCACAGAAGGCGGCTGAGAAGATCAAGAAGGATGTCAAGGATGTACATATCTACATCAACGTAAACGATCAGGCTGCATACTTCACCGTCGATGGTGAGGGTAAGCCGGAGTACAGAGTGAACCTGTAATTCAGCATTTCGATCATAGAGAACGATTCATCGAAGGGTGAATCGTTCTTTTTTATATACACAGGATGCCGTTATCTGATAAAATACGAGCGTTGCAGCAGGCTGTGATCACAGGAACGAACCATGAGTGAGAGGTGAATATGAAGCAATTACCGGCGGAGTTCTGTACCCGCATGAAAGCCCTTCTTTCCGAGGGGGAATATGACGCATTTCTCGAGAGCTTCGAAAAGCCGGCCGTCCGGGGGCTGAGGCTGAATCTTCATAAGCTGATGGAGCTCGAGGAGAGCGGGAATCCGGAGGCGATCCGCTACGCGAAGCTCGTCGCGGACTGGCATCTCGAGCCGATGCCGGAGAGCAGCAGGATCTCCTTTCATGGACAGACGATGTATGCGTCCTTCTATCTCGACGACCCTTATCTCGCGTCCATCGGTATCCGTCCGGGAAAGCATCCCTATCATGAGGCCGGACTCTACTATATCCAGGGACCGGAGGCGATGCAGGTCGTACAGCATATGCAGATCCGTCCCTTCGACCGGATGATCGACCTCTGTGCGAGTCCGGGTGGGAAATCGACGCAGGCTGCGGATCTTCTGTCGGGTGATGCCGGCGGCTTCCTGATTTCCAACGAATACGTCGCCCTGCGCGCCCGGACACTGAGCTCAAACATCGAACGTATGGGCATACGCAATGCAGCCGTACTGAACGAGGATACAGGAAAAATCGCAGATCATTTTCCGGAGTTTTTTACGAGGGTGCTCGTCGATGCGCCGTGCTCCGGAGAAGGCATGTTCCGAAAGGATGATACGGCGATCGCAGAGTGGTCGCCGGAGAATGTCCGCATGTGTGCGGAGCGTCAGCGGGAGATCACGGCCAATGCATATCGCATGCTGGCACCGGGCGGTATCCTCGCCTACAGTACCTGTACCTTCGAAAAGGAAGAGGATGAGGATATACGGGATTACCTCCTCAGCTCCTTCCCGGAGCTGAGCCTCCTCTACGAGAAGCGTGTGTGGCCGCACCGGGAGCCTGGGGAGGGACACTATATGGCGATCTTCCGAAAGTCTGGCAGCGATCCGCTGGCCGCACTGGAGGAACTGTATGGTACGAGTATTTCAGGACCGGATCGACCAATCGAGGAGAAGGAGTACAGAAGGCAGCAGGCGAAGGACCAGGTGTATCTCGTACCCTCGATGCTACCAGAGCTTCGTGGCCTGCGCTGTCTCCGCGCCGGCATCCAGGCGGAAACGAATCTCCGGAATCGAACGGAGCCCGCGCATGCGCTGAGCCATGTACTGAATCCGGCGGATGTCGCCAGGCTTCGCCCGTTTGATCTCAAGTACTGCAGCTATCCGGCGACGGATCCGCGCATCGATCAGTATCTTCGCGGACTGCAGATCGCGGCACCGGAGGGCGTTGACGGAAAGGGCTGGTGCATCGTCTGTGCAGACGGCGTTGCCCTCGGACTCGGGAAGCTGGTGAACGGACAGGTGAAGAATCATTTCCCGAAGGGACTGCGCTTCGTATAAAAGACACAGCGGGCAGACAGAAAGCGGCATCATGCTGCTTCCTGTCTGCCTGGGGTTTAGGATAAAAAACAGAACGGTAAAGCCACTTAAAATGAAAATAAATTTCATTTTAAGAAATCAAAAATCGTCGTCTGCTTTTGTGAAAAGCGATAATTGTATAAGAAAATCCTTATAAACCCTATATTCTCGGGCTTATAATGTCAGCATTATACCTGATATTACTTTCACGAAGTTTGAAAAAAGCACCCATTTCGGGTTGAATTATAAATGTGCTTCATATACAATATAAGCGTCATAAACCGGGGATTTTTTCCCCTTGTTTAGATACGAAATGGAGGATAAAAAATGGATAATCAGTCAACATCATCCGCTCTGACGAGAATTCAGTCACTGCTCGATGAATTCAGCTTCGTTGAAGTTGGCCGTCTTGTAGAAGCAAGATCAACAGACTTTAACATGGCTGAGAAGAAGGCACCATCTGACGGTGTTGTTACCGGTTATGGAACCATCGACGGCAATCTCGTGTATGTATATGCACAGGACGCTGCAGTTCTGGGTGGTTCGATCGGTGAGATGCATGCGAGAAAGATCGCCAGCATCTATTCTATGGCCATGAAGAATCAGGCTCCGGTCATCGCTCTTCTCGATTGCACCGGCGTACGCCTCGAGGAGGCAAACGACGCACTTTTCGGTCTCGGCCGTATCTACAAGAAGCAGACACTCGCCAGTGGTCAGATCCCACAGATCACAGCCATCTTTGGAAACTGTGGTGGTGGACTTACGGTACTCGCCGGTCTTTCCGATTACGTGCTGATGGCAGAGGGCGCAAAGGCATATGTCAATGCTCCGGATGCCGTTCTTGGTAACAAGGACGACGCGATCGCACAGGCTGCAAAGCGCGAGGAGTATGGCCTCGTAGACTTCGATGGCACAGAGGATGAGGTATTCGCACAGATCCGTAAGGTCGTTTCTGTACTTCCGGGCAACTGTGAGGATGGCGGCGTACTCGACGAGTGTACCGATGATCTGAACCGTGCTGTAACCGGCTTTGATACCCTGTCTGCAGACGAGGCTGTACAGCAGCTCGCTGATAATGGTGTATTTATCGAGACCAAGAAGGGCTATTCCCATGATGTCGTAACCGGCTTTGCACAGATCGGTGGCGAAACCGTTGCGATCGTTGCAAACAAGGAGAAGGCACTCACATGGAAGGGCGCAGAGAAGGCAGCCAAGCTGGTTACCTTCGCCAATGCTTATGACCTTCCAGTCATCACGGTCGTTGACGTAACTTCCTACAAGAATACAGAGTGCACAGAGAGCCATATGCCGACCTCTGCTGCCAAGCTTGCTTATGCGTATGCAAATGCAGACGTTCCGATGATCACGGTCGTAAAGAACGCACTCGGTACCGCAGGTCTCAGCTTCGGTGCAAAGGCACTCGGCGCGGACGTGGTTTATGCATTTAACAGCTCAAAGATCGGTGTTATGGACGCTGCACAGGCTGCCAAGGTGGTCGCTGACGGCGATGCAGAGGCAGAGAAGAAGTTCGCCTCCGAGAATACGGCACTTGCTGCTGCAAAGCGCGGCTATGTCGATGAGATCATCGCTCCGGAGGAGACCAGACAGAGAATCGCAGCTGCACTTCAGATGCTCGGCTATAAGAGCGTATACAGACCTGACAAGAAGAGTGGCACCGTTTAATGAGAGGAGACAGAATGAAACAGTGGTTTAGAAAAGCTGCTCTCTGTTTTGCTCTTGCACTTTCCGTTCTTACACTGGCAGCTTGCGGAAACTCATCGAAGGACACGGTTGAGCCGATCGAGCCATCCGTAAAGTCCGCACTTGAGGAGCAGGCAAAGCAGTATGCGGAGCAGAGCATCTATGCTCTGAGCGATGCTGAGATCGAGTCTCAGATCAAGTCCGCATACAAGACAAAGGATGAAATCACCTACAACGGTCTTACCAATTATCTGAATGATAAGGATCGTCTCGGTGCCTTCGTCAGTGTAGACGATGCAGTTGCATCCAAGACAGAAGATGGCTATTCCATCGAAATTAATTCAACTTTTGAGAAGAGAACTCTGAAGCTTACCCTCGGTCTCAACGAGCTGACCGGTAAGACGACGGAGATGACCTTCGAGCCGCACTACTCACTCGCTGAGCAGATGGAGGATGCAGGCGCGAACCTTGCGGTAGGTATGGGTACCGTCTTCGTAGTTCTCATTTTCATCGCCTGGGTGATCTCCCTGTTCAAGTACATCAGTGTATTTGAGAAGAAGATGAAGGGTCAGAAGGCACCGGCAGAGGCACCGAAGGCTGTCGCTCCGGCTCCGAAGGCCGCTGCACCGGCTCCGGCTGCAAAGCAGGACGATGTGATGCAGGCGGTTATCGCCGCAGCGATCGCCGCTTATGAGGCAGATACCGCAGACGCGCAGAGTGAGAATGGCTTCGTACCGGGACCGACACTTCAGAATGGTCTCTTCGTACGTCCGCTTCGTTCACGCAGCTTCGCACCAGCCGCTTCCGAAGCCCCAGCTTCTGCACCGGTTGTCACTTCCGTAGCTCCAGCGGCTGCACCAGTCGCAGCTCCGGCTCCGGCCGCAGCACCTGCAGGCACACAGGGATCCGTAAAGGTGGAGTCCCCGATGCCAGGTAAGATCCTCGCTGTAAAGAAGAGTGTCGGCGACACAGTGAAGAGCGGTGACGTCATCCTCATCCTCGAGGCGATGAAGATGGAGAACGAGATCGTCGCTCCACAGGATGGTACCGTAGCATCGATCAATGTTTCCGTTGGTGACTCCGTAGAGTCCGGCGCAACACTTGCAACATTAAACTGAGATGGGCGATAGCCCTTTAGAATTCGAGAGGTATTAAGATGAAGAAATATACTATTACCGTAAATGGCGTCGCTTATGACGTAACCGTAGAAGAGGGTGGCAGCGTAGCATCTGCACCGAAGGCAGCTGCTCCTGCAGCAGCACCAGCAGCCGCTCCAGCTCCAGCCGCAGCACCTGCAGGCGCACAGGGATCCGTAAAGGTGGAGTCCCCGATGCCAGGTAAGATCCTCGCAGTTAAGAAGAACGTCGGCGATGCTGTAAAGAGCGGTGACGTGATCCTCGTTCTTGAGGCGATGAAGATGGAGAACGATATCGTAGCACCTCAGGATGGCACCGTAGCTTCCATCAACGTTTCTGTTGGTGATTCAGTAGAGTCAGGTGCAACCCTTGCAACTCTGAACTGATCTCGGATCAGATCGTGTCAAGTGTTGATTTGATTTTGCTGTACTGGAGGTTATAAAAACATATGAATATATTAGAAACCTTAACAAACCTGCTCCAGCAGACAGCATTCGTAAGCATGACATGGGGAAATGTGCTGATGATCATCGTCGCATTCGTTTTCCTGTATCTTGCCATCGCCAAGGGCTTCGAGCCACTTCTTCTGGTTCCGATCGCCTTCGGTATGCTGCTCGTAAATATCTATCCGGACATCATGCTGAGCCCGGAGGATTCGATCAATGGAACAGGCGGACTGCTTTGGTACTTCTTCCATCTGGATGAGTGGACGATTCTTCCGTCCCTGATCTTCATGGGTGTAGGCGCACAGACCGACTTCTCCCCGCTGATTGCAAACCCGATCACCTTCCTGCTCGGTGCTGCTGCTCAGTTTGGTATTTATGCCGCTTATTTCATGGCGATTTTCATGGGCTTCAACGGAGCCGCTGCGGCAGCCATCTCCATCATCGGTGGAGCCGATGGACCTACCTCCATCTTCCTGTGCAACAAGCTCGGACAGACCTCACTGCTCGGACCGATCGCCGTAGCGGCATATTCCTATATGTCCCTCGTTCCGATCATTCAGCCGCCGATCATGAAGGCGCTGACCACCGAGGAGGAGAGAAAGACCAGAATGCCACAGCTTCGCCCGGTATCGAAGCTTGAGCGTATTCTCTTCCCGATCATCGTTACGACCATCGTATGTATCCTTCTTCCGACCACGGCTCCGCTCGTAGGTATGCTGATGCTCGGTAACCTGTTCAAGGAGTCCGGTGTCGTAAAGCAGCTTACAGAGACCGCATCGAACGCGATGATGTATATCGTCGTTATCATGCTCGGTACTTCTGTCGGCGGTGCGACTTCTGCGGAGGCATTCCTGAACCTGGATACCCTGAAGATCGTTGCACTCGGACTGATTGCCTTCGCATTCGGTACCGCTGCCGGTGTTGTGCTCGGTAAGGTCATGTATGTCGTTTCCGGTCATAAGATCAACCCGCTCATCGGTTCTGCCGGTGTATCTGCCGTTCCGATGGCAGCGCGTGTATCCCAGAAGGTGGCTTCTGAGGCGGATCCTACAAACTTCCTGCTTATGCAGGCCATGGGCCCGAACGTAGCAGGTGTTATCGGTACTGCTGTAGCAGCCGGTACCTTCATGGCTGTTTACGGCGTGAAGTAATGAAAGAGGAGATAAAATGGCTAAAGTAAAAATCACTGAGACTGTGCTGCGTGATGCACATCAGTCATTAATTGCAACCCGTATGCCGAGCTCCGAGATGGAGCCGATTCTGGACACCATGGATCAGATCGGTTATAACGCCGTAGAGTGCTGGGGCGGTGCGACCTTCGATTCCTGCCTTCGTTTCCTGAAGGAGGATCCATGGGAGAGACTTCGTATGCTTCGTAAGCACTTCAAGAACACGAAGCTTCAGATGCTTTTCAGAGGTCAGAACATCCTCGGCTACAATCACTATGCAGATGATGTTGTAGAGAACTTCGTAGAGCGTTCCATTGCGAATGGTATCGATATCATCCGTATCTTCGACTGCTTAAACGATATTCGTAACCTCGAGACGGCCGTAAAGGCAACCAAGAAGGAGGGCGGTCATGCGCAGATCGCACTCTGCTATACACTCGGTGATGCCTATACCCTCGAGTACTGGGAGAACCTCGCACGTGATGTTGAGTCCCTCGGCGCAGATTCCCTCTGCATCAAGGATATGGCAGGCCTTCTGCTTCCGCAGGCAGGCTATGACCTCGTAAAGGCACTCAAGAAGGGAACCTCCCTTCCGATCGAGATCCACACCCACTACACCTCCGGTATGGCTTCCATGACCTATCTGAAGTGCGTAGAGGCAGGTGCAGATATCATCGATACCGCTTCCACTCCGTTCGCTCTTGGTACTTCTCAGCCTTCGACTGATGTTATGGTTAAGGCATTCGAGGGTACCGAGTACGACACAGGTATCGATGTAAACAAGCTCATCGAGGTTTCCAAGTACTTCGAGCCGTATCGTGAGGAGTGCCTGAAGTCTGGCCTTATGTCCACGAAGGTGCTCGGCGTTAATGTCAACACCCTTCGTTATCAGGTTCCGGGCGGTATGCTCAGTAACCTCATCTCTCAGCTTGACAAGGCTGGCCAGATCGATAAGCTGAACGCTGTTCTCGAGGAAGTTCCGAGAGTTCGTAAGGACTTCGGTGAGCCACCTCTCGTAACCCCGTCTTCTCAGATCGTGGGTACACAGGCAGTGATGAATGTCCTGACCGGCGAGCGCTATAAGATGGTTCCGAAGGAGTCTCATAAGCTCGTTGCCGGTGAGTTCGGCCGTACGGTAAAGCCGATGGATCCGGAGATGATGAAGAAGGTTCTGAAGCCAGGCGAGACCCAGATGACCGACCGTCCTGCAGATCATATCGCTCCGCAGATGGCTCAGTTCACCGAGGAGACCAAGAAGCTCGTGAAGAACCCGACACCGGAGGACGTACTTGATTATGCTCTGTTCCCTGCTGTAGCGAAGGATTTCTTTGCTTACCGTGATGCACAGCAGACCGGCTTCGCCGCAACAGCTGGTGACAAGGAGAACAAGGCGTATCCAGTTTAATCTGAACTGATTTATCCTTTCCATATCGAAGCCCCGGACCGAAAGGTCCGGGGCTTCTTTGGCTATTGTTCTGACGGCGGGGCCCGAAACGCTTACGGATCCCTACGGCGGCGGGGCAGATTTCCTGACAAATTCTTTACGAAAACTGATCGCTTATATTAATAATTCGTTTTGCGATTGAAGCATGCTTAAGAAATCGATATACTGTAGAAGTGGTTTTGGGCGTTTTCGTCCGTTTTTCGATCGCCTCGAAGTACGAGACTGGATCGAAAAGCCTGGAAGTGATGCCTGCGCGCGGACAGAAGAAGATCCGCCCACCACTTCTTTTTACGTAATCTATAGTAATGGAGCATATATTCATGAAAAAACATAAAACGAAATCCCTTCAGCACAGCGTCGGTACGGCACTGCTTTCGCTCTGCCTCCTGCTGACACCGGCCGGAACCGCGCTGAATGCACTTCCTTCTGCCTATGCGGCACAGGCGGCGGTCATCCGTGGGACGAACGTCAATGTCCGCGCGTCCGCCAGTACCTCGAGCCAGCTCGTGACCTCCCTCGGAAACAACACCGCGGTCTCGATTCTGAATCAGACGACGGGCAGTGATGGAAAGGTCTGGTATCAGATTTCAGCCGGCGGAGTGACCGGTTACGTTCGTTCGGATCTCGTGTCTACGCAGAGCGTGGCCTATACCACGGATGCAAATTTCGAGGCTTACCTCGCACAGCAGGGCTTCCCGGAAAGCTACAAGGCTGGACTTCGGACGCTGCATGCACAGCATCCGACCTGGATCTTCAATGCCGTACAGACCGGCCTCGACTGGAATACCGCCGTCGCTTCCGAGCTGCAGGGCACCTCGAGTCTGGTCGAAACCGGATCAAAATCCTCCTGGAAGTCGACCGAAGCCGGTAAGTTTGACTGGACGACCTCGACCTGGCCTGGCTTCGATGGCGCGACCTGGGTCGGTGCATCACAGGAAATCGTAGCCTATTTTATGGATCCACGCAACTTCCTGGATGACAGCTATGTCTTCCAGTTCGCGGTGCATGATTACAATGCAGAGCTTCAGACAATCGATGGACTTCGCTCCATGCTTCAGGGTACCTTCCTGGATGGTCAGGTCGCGATCGATGCCTCGAGTCCGCTCTATGCGGCGGCAGCCACAGCACAGGGACTGAGTGCGGCCACGACCCCGGTGAGTGGCCAGACAGTGACGAACGCCAGCATTGGCACGACGACACAGGCAGGCAGTGGAGAGTCCCTGCTTGGCTATGAGGGACCGGGGGCCACGAGCGCGGCCAATGCTTCCAGCGATCCACAGACGCCAGCCGGGACAACAGCCATTAACGCCACCAATGTGCTCGAGGGCACGGACTCGATGTCGACGAGCGTGATGCCGGGCACCAGTGGTCCGGGCATGGGGAACGCCACGATGGGTACGACGAACGCGACGAACATGATGGGCGGCGCGGTGACCGTTTCCTATGCCGATATCATCATGGAGGCAGCGGAGCAGTCGAAGGTGAGTCCGTACATGCTCGCAGCGATGATCCTCCAGGAGCAGGGCAGTAAGGGTACATCCGGCTCGATCTCCGGAGCGACCGGCTACTATAATTATTTCAATGTCGGTGCCTATGCAGCGAACGGTATGACGGCAGTCGAGCGCGGCCTCTGGTATGCTGCACAGTCCAGCAGCTATAACCGTCCGTGGAATACACCGGAGAAGGCCATCGTGGGTGGTGCGCTCTTCTATGCACAGAACTACCTCTCGGCCGGACAGAATACGCTGTATCTCAAGCGCTTCAACGTCCAGGGCTCCAATATGTTCAAGCACCAGTACATGACGAACACCGCCGGTGCCGCTGAGGAGGGCAAGAGCCTCGGGAAGGCCTACACCGACACGATGCGTGCCGGGATCCTCGTCTTCAACATCCCGGTCTATAGCGGCATGCCGGAGACTCCGTGTCCGATGCCGACGAAGGATGGCAACCCGAACAACAAACTGCAGTATCTCGCGGTCGATGGCTTCACCCTGACCCCGAGCTTCAACCTCGATACGAGCTCCTATACGCTCGTCGTCGATCCGTCCGTGCAGATGGCCAATGTCTCTGCCGTGGCTTATCACAGCGCTGCGCAGATCAGTGGTGCCGGACAGATCCTGCTGGATACGCCGATGAAGGTCGTGACGATCACCGTGACCGCACAGAACGGGGATCAGCGGAACTATCAGATCACCATCAGCCAGTCCGCAGGCGGACAGCTCGGAAACACGATGCAGATGGGCATGACAGGCAGCAGCGCTGTCAGCCTCCAGACGGGTATGTCGATGCCGGGGATGACGACGACCGTTACGGATGCACAGACACCGGCGGTCGGCGTAAGCCCGACCGGAACCGTCGTGACGGATGTGGTTGCGGGAACAAACGGCCCGATGTAAAATAAAACCATGCGGTAAGCAGCTGGGCAGCGGAGGATGCTGCCCGGCTTCGCCATATGTTCCGTCCGCCGCTGTAAAGGCGGCATGATCTACGATGATAATCCACTTAAGATAGAGGTACGCATGAAACGTTTTTCATATTTCATAACAACCGTTCTTTTTACACTGCTTTTGTCGATGCAGGCACTTGCGTCGAGCGCGGCCATCACCTTTTCGGACCCGAGCGTCACGGTCGGGTCGGATGTCAATGTCACGATGAAGGTGTCGAGTGGCGAGACGACGCTGGCCCGTGCCGATGTGACCCTCGCCTATGATGCGAATCTGCTTGAGTTTGTCAGTGGAACAGACGCATCGGGAGGCGCCGGCACCGTACGTATCAATGGCGGCACCAATGGCAGCGGCACCGGAACCCTTGAGTATAATCTCAAGTTCCATACCCTGTCTGCAGGCACCGCTACCCTGACGATTCAGAATTACAACATCTACGATGCCGATGAGAGCTTCGCAGAGCTCGAGCACCAGGGCTCGTCCACCGTGACGATCAGCTCGGCAGCCGCCGCATCGACGAATACACAGCTGTCGTCGCTCGTGGTTTCACCAGGCACCCTGAGCCCGGCATTTTCAGCCGATACGACCAGCTATTCACTGATCGTCGGCACAGAGGTCGATACCCTGGCGATCAATGCGATCCCCGCAGACAGCACCGCCTCCGTTCAGGTGAGTGGCAACGAGCAGTTAAGCATGGGCGAGAATACCGTGACGATCACGGTGACGGCCGCCGATGGTGCGAGCCAGGCGGTTTATACACTGGACGTTACGAAGCAGGAGGGTGGACCAAATGTCGGTGATACGACGACCACCACGGCAACGACGAACGAGGGTGTAAAGCTCAGCGCAAAGGATAAGACCATCACCATCATGAATCCGGGCTCCGATGTCGAGATTCCGGAGGGCTTCGCAGAAAGCACGATCGACATCGACGGGCATCAGGTGAAGGGCTGGGTATGGAAGCTTGATACCGATCACCAGTACTGCATCGTGTATGGCATGAACGAGGCGGGCGAGCTGAATTTCTACCGCTATGATCTGACAGAGAAGACCATCCAGCGTTATTTCGAGGATCCGGTCGAGCAGCAGCTGAAGGCGGATGCCGAACAGTACCCTGAGCTGGTATCCCGCTATGACGCACTGGTTCGTCAGTATAATCATATGTTCATCCTGACCTGTATCCTGGCGGTGGCTGTCCTGGGCCTACTGGTATTTGTGATCGTACTCGTCACCAGACGTCATGATGGTCAGGGAAGCAGCACGGTTCGACGCATGAATGCGTCTGAAAAGAAGCGTGTGAAGCCGGCCTCCATCGAGGATGAGGGTATGGATACCGTCGGAGCCGAGACTGGCTCGCTGGAGGAGACGATCCCGCTTCATAAGCTCGGAGAGCTTCCGAAGCGAAGCGCAGATCTTCCGAACGACCGTGATACGGAGGAAAGCGAGCTCGATGCAACACGCGTCCTGAAGCCGGAAGACCGTGCTGCGATCTCGGGCAGCGATGCTTCCGAGCACACGCATGGCCTCGATATCGAGGACCTCGACGACGTCGATGAGCCGACGATCGCACTCCATGATCTCGGTGGCGTGCAGCATGCACCGACGGAGCCGGAGGAGGAGAAGGAGGATCTCGAGCACACGAGAGCCTTCCAGATGCCGAAGGATTCCGGACTGGATATCGAAGATCTTTAAAACATGAGAAGCCTGCAGCTTCGGCTGCAGGCTTTCTTTTGGTGCGCCTGGCGGCGCACGTTTCTAACCGGTGTAAGTCCGGAGTCCGCCCGGTAGCGGGAAGGACATAGCCGAAAG
>CAKQED010000032.1:0-24199 GCA_934229835.1 uncultured Oribacterium sp.
CCTTATGATATCGGCTTTAGAAGAGTAGAGATCATTGATAAAGTCATTTATCTGAATGGAAAGCGTCTTGTTATCACGGGCGTTAATCGCCATGAGTGGAGTCCAAAGACTGGAAGATGTATCGGATTAGAAGAGATGCATTCCGATATAGCCTGCATGCTGAAAAATAATATCAATGCAGTGCGTACCTGTCATTATCCAGATCAAATCCCATGGTATTACCTTTGTGATGAAGCTGGAATCTATGTAATGGCAGAGTGCAATCTTGAAAGCCATGGTACTTTCCAAAAGCTTGGGGCTGTCGAGCCATCTTGTAATGTTCCGGGTTCTATTCCGCAGTGGAAAGAGGCTGTTATGGATCGTGCAAGAACCAGCTTTGAAACCTTTAAAAATCATACTTCTATTTTGTTCTGGTCTCTCGGAAATGAGTCCTATGCAGGCGATGATATCGAGGCCATGAACGTTTACTTTAAGAACAAGAAGGATGGCCGTTTAGTTCACTACGAAAGCGCCTACTATAATAGGGCATATGAAGATACAATTTCAGATATTGAAAGTAGAATGTATCCGAAGCCACAGGACGTTGCGGCATATTTAAGCGATAAACCAAAGAAGCCTTACATTCTGTGCGAATTCATGCACGATATGGGTAATTCAATGGGTGGACTTGGCGATTACATGAAACTGATTGATGAGTTTGACCTCTATCAGGGCGGATTTATTTGGGACTTTATAGATCAGGCAATTCTGGTAAAGGACCCAGTAACAGGCAAGGAAGTTCTTCGGTATGGTGGCGATTTTGAAGACAGACCTGCTGATTATGAGTTTTCAGCAAATGGCATTCTGTTCGCAGACCGTAAAGAAAAGCCGGCAATGCAGGAAGTGAGGTATTACTATGGATTATACAGATAATGAAAAATTAAGAGTAGTCTATGGCGACTTTACCTTGGGTGTACATGGTGTAGGGTTTGACTATATTTTTTCTTATGCACAGGGTGGCCTTGAATCTATCGTGAAAGATGGATATGAATGGCTTTATCGTTGCCCGAAACCTACGTTCTGGAGAGCCTTGACAGATAATGACCGAGGAAGCAAATTCCATATTAAAAGTGGTAACTGGCTTGCCGCAGATATGTTCATCGATTTTCAGGATGTCAAGGTGATCATGGATGGAGCTGTTCAGAATTGCAAGGCACCGGATAATAACAGCTATGGCGGAGATGTATCGGCAAAT
This sequence comes from uncultured Oribacterium sp., assembly GCA_934229835.1. Lineage (GTDB taxonomy): Bacteria > Bacillota > Clostridia > Lachnospirales > Lachnospiraceae > Oribacterium. Next base: position 1,235 of record CAKQED010000032.1, read on the forward strand.
GAGATTACTGTAAAGTATCTTTATAAGACTATTTCTATTCCTTCTACGACGGTTATCGTATCTTATACTGTGAATAAATCTGGAAAAATCAAAGTAGATGTGCACTACAATGGCAAAACCGGGCTTCCTGAATTTCCGGTATTTGGTATGAGATTTATTATGCCAACACTTGCAGATAAGTACATCTATAAAGGCTTATCTGGAGAGACATATCCAGATCGAAAAGCAGGTGCACAGCATGGCGAATTTGAAGTTACGGATCTTAGCTTGACGCCATATATTGTACCTCAGGAATGCGGCATGAGAATGGATACGGAATGGCTTGAAATCACTCGTCATACCAGTATGGATAATAGTAGAATGGAGGCCCCTAATCATAAGCTGCGGATAGAAATGGCCGATACACCATTTGACTTTTCCTGCCTGCCATATACAGCAAGTGAAATTGAGAATGCTTTGCATCATGAAGAATTACCACCAGCGAGAAGAACTGTATTGTGCATATATGGCGCAGTTCGCGGTGTTGGTGGTATAGACAGTTGGGGAACCGATGTCGAAGATGCTTACCATATCAGTGCAGAAAAAGATATCGATTATTCGTTCTATATCTGCTGATGACCACATAGGCGGAAGGAGCTATTACGAGTGTTATTGGTGTATGAAAACAGACAACAAATGGTATCGGCAGAGTGGAAAACGCCTGTTCATATGCCACCGCATCTACATGAGGCAATTGAAATTGTCTATGTAACGGAAGGATGTATTGAACTTGGTGTTGGTCAGGAACTGTACCATATGGAAAAAGGGGATTTTGCAATCGTATTTCCGAATGTGATACACCATTATCAAGTCTTTAATCAAGGGAAAAATAGGGTTATATATCTGTATTTGGATCCATCCATAGTACCTTCTTATTACAAAGAAGTTCAGATGTATAGCCCTAAGTATCCAGTAATAAAAAGTCAGCATGTTCATCCGGATGTTGTCAATGCTATAAGATTTCTGATGAACAAAAACGGCCAAAGCCCATTACTGATGAAAGCATATGTACATATGATACTGGCACATGTCTTTACCGAGATGCCAATGATTGACAAGAATGCAATTGGAAGTGATGACTTAATTTATAGTTCGGTAGCATATGTAGCTAAAAACTATGGTTCGCAAATAACACTCGAAAAGATGGCAAATGATTTAGGTGTAAGTAAGTATGTTTTATCAAGAATGTTTGCAAAGACATTTCACTGCAATTTTAGTAAATATGTGAACGGAGTTCGCTTGAATAATGCAGTTACTGAATTGGAAAATTCACAGGATTCAATTACAAATATTTGCTTGAATTGTGGTTTTGAAAGTCAAAGAACATTTAATCGAGTGTTTAAAGATAGATATAAACTGACACCTCGTGAATACAGGAAAAAAATGGAGTGTGTAGATAACCGGTCCGATTCCGGTTGCCAGCTTTCTTTATAGGGTGAGATATGTGTACCCCTTCATAACCCGGAAATGACACGAATGTGTCGGTTCCGGGTTTTTTAGTTTCATGACCTGCCACTGTCTGGATCCGTTTGAAAGCATCATTAAATGGATAAAATATGGATAACCGGATACTCTAAAATGTAAAATATTCTTGACATAATGACATGCTCTATTATACACTGTGAATGTAAGATATAATTTACATTATGTCAGAAGGAGGACGACGGATATGTCAGAGATTTTTTCATTTACGGCTGCATTTATCGTGGTTCAGATATTCAAGATCGTCATGTTTAAGAAGGATAAGGATTACAGTGGCTATGATGAGCGACAGGAGCTGATTCGAGGGAGAGCATTTCGTTACGGCTTTTTGACATTGTCCTTCTCGCTTGCGGCTGTGGTGCTGTGGGAGGAGTGCGTCGGTGCACTGCCGATCGAATTTTCACTTCTCATGATGGCCTGCCTTATGGTGGGATGTCTGGTGGTAATCCTCTATGACATCTGGAAGGATGCATACTGGGGCATCCGGCAGGCATCTGGCTCAAACGCCGCGATCGTGCTCATGGTGGCGGTGATGGTGATGCAGTACCTCGGTTTCCGGGCGCATACCAATGCTGGCGACGTGATCGTGCATGGCGTCCTCACCTGGGATGGCGGCATCTGTCTGCTGATCTTCGTATTCTTTGCGCTGATCATCGTGAATCTGCTACTGAAAGCGTGGGTAGATAGACGGGGAGGTTCGGCGGAATGAAGAACCTGAAGATGAAATCGGCACGGGCGGCGCTGGATCTGTCCCAGCAGCAGCTGGCAGATCTCGTCGGTGTGTCGCGACAGACCATTAACGCCATCGAAAAGGGCGATTATAATCCGACGATCCGACTCTGCATCGCGATCTGCAAGGCACTGAACCGGACACTGGATGAACTGTTCTGGGAGGCGTGAATGGAAAAAATCAGATTTCAGATACATGAAAAAGAGCTTACGCTGTACTCAGCGGTGAGAGAGGAGAGGACGATGAGTGAAGAAAGATATGCTATTATTTTTAGTAGTTTAACAGGTAATACAAGAAAACTTGCGGATACGATCCATGAGACACTGCCGACAGCGCTGTGTGATTTTTTCGGCGAAGCGAAATCTGCAGAAACGAACGCAGAATTGGTCTATGTGGGCTTCTGGACGGATAAGGGAACGGCGGATCAGGCGTGCTTAGAGCTTCTCAGAAAGCTTCGAAATAAAAAAATTTTTCTGTTTGGAACCGCGGGCTTCGGTGGGAGCGAAGCGTACTATCAGAAGATTCTTACCAATGTACATGCCGCCATCGATGGAAGTAACACCGTCGTCGGAGAGTACATGTGCCAGGGTAAAATGCCGCAGTCTGTACGGGACCGCTATGTGAAGATGAAGGAAATGCCGGATGCAAAGCCGAATCTGGATGCGCTGATCGCGAACTTCGATCGAGCACTTTCACATCCGGACGAGGCAGATCTGAATGATCTTCGGAGAAAGATTACAGGATGAGGCATTTCCCCCCGGAATCAGTAAACACAAATAAGGATGACCGGAAAGCCGCCGTTAAAGTGCCGGATAGAGTAAAACAGTGCCGGATACGGATGGTAAAATGATGAGTTCCAAATCGACACAAAAAGTTCACAAAATAATTAGCACTCGACTCTTGAAAGTGCTAGCAAAACGAGTATTATGTTAGTTGTAAGGAGAAAAGGAACAGAAAGCAAAGGAAAAGCAATCCGAAAGGAAGCGCATTCCGAGCCGGTGGTTTCGAAACTCTGGAACATAAAACATTCGGCGATGGGGCAGAATCCCGGAGCCCGGTTATACAGGAGGTAAGTGATTATGATGTATATGCCTGGTATTTTCGGTGAGAACTTAATGGATGATTTCTTTAATGATACAAGCTGGCTTGGTTATGAGCCTGCCTACAGCAAGTCGACAGCGAATCTCATGAAGACGGATATCGAGGAGCATGAGAACAACTACGAGATGAAGATCGATCTTCCGGGCTTCAAGAAAGAAGATCTGAAGCTTCAGCTGAAGGATGGTTATCTGAACATCTCTGCTTATCATAATGAGGACAAGGATGAGAAGGATAAGAGCGGCAAGGTCGTTCGCCAGGAGCGTTACACCGGTTCGATGCAGAGAAGCTTCTACGTCGGTGAGAGTGTAAAGCAGAGCGACATCACTGCGAAGTTTGAGAACGGTGTTCTGGCACTGAACATTCCGAAGGTGGAGCCGAAGAAGGAAGTGCCGGAAGAGAAGTACATCGCCATCGAGGGCTGATTCCCTCGTGGGCGGTGCCCCGATGGAGACATTGGCCTCCATCCGTAAGTTCTGAACAGCATCCAGAGCTGCTCTACAGTTCTCACTGAGAGCTGGAAAACAGAGCGGTTCGCATCCGTTCGATGAACGGAGAGGAAGAACCAGAAGTAAATAAACAGGAGGATATGAATATGTTTATGCCTAGTGTATTTAGTGATGGTGATGATGTGATGAATGAGATGATGAACGAGTGGGGTAATGACTGGAATAAGAGCTTCTTCGGCAAGCACAATCCACTGTTTGGTAAGCGTGCACGGAACCTGATGAAGACCGATGTGAAGGAAACCGATAACAGCTATGAGCTGGAGGTCGATCTTCCGGGCTTCAAGAAGGATGAAGTAAAGCTTCAGCTATCCGATGGCTATCTGACCATCTCCGCGGAGAAGGGTCTCGACAAGGACGAGGAGAAGCACGGCAGACTGATTCGCCAGGAGCGTTACGAGGGTGCGATGCAGCGGTCCTTCTATGTAGGTGATGGACTTACAGAGGACGATGTGAAGGCATCCTTTGCAAATGGTGTGCTGAAGATCAGTCTTCCGAAGGCAGAAGCGAAGAAGGCACTGCCGGAAGAGAGCTATATCGAGATCGAGGGATGATACCCGAAAAGTAGTTGCCCGATGAATGCAGGGTGCTTCAGCGGGTGACTGCATGAACATCTATATAATGCCCAGACCCTGCGAGGCAGAAATCGCAGTTCATATATACACAATCACTTAAACCGGGTGGACACGTAAGGTGCCCGCCCGGCTTTTGTTTATACAGTTTACAGAAGTGAAAAAGTCTCTTGTTTAATAAAAAACGACTGGATACACGGTGTATACAACCGGTTTTTTCATTACAGCTCTGCGATGGCCTCTACTTCACAGAGAACGCCCTTCGGCAGGGTCTTGACTGCGACACAGCTGCGTGCCGGCTTCGAGCTGAAGTACTGCTCGTAAACCGCATTGAAGGCCGCAAAGTCGTTCATGTCTGCGAGGAAGCAGGTGGTCTTGAAGACCTTCTCGATGCTGGTGCCTGCAGCTTCCATGATGGCAGCTACATTCTTGCAGCTCTGTGCAGCCTGTCCCTCGATATCCTCGCTCTCTACAGCGCCGGTCGCCGGATTGACCGGAATCTGACCAGAAGCAAATACGAAGTTACCTACGATTTTCGCCTGGGAATATGGTCCGATCGCAGCCGGAGCGTCGGTAGTGTGTACAGTTGTCATAATAGTAATCCTCCTTAAGATTTGTATACATTATAGCGAAATATGATACGTTCTGCAAAGAGAATCCTTATTCCCAGTTCTTCCAGACATCCGGCTGGTATCCCACGGTGGCCTGGCGGCCATTTCGTACGATCGGCTGCTTCAGCACCATCGGATTTTCGAGTACCTTTTCGAACTTATCTTCCGGCGCGAGATATTTGATCAGCAGATACGCCTTCTGATCCTTCGTCTTCTCGTCGAGAAGCTCTTCTAAGCCACCGACCGCCTGAAGGACCGAATTCAGTTCGCCTTTACTGAGGCCCTTCTCTTTCATATCGACGGACTGGAATTTGATACCGCGCTCTTTAAAATAGCGCTCGGCTTTTCTCGTGTCGGCACTTTTCTTCGTGCCGAAAATCTGAATATTCATCGAATTCCCTTTCTTCTATGCATTCGTTTTTCTACTTGTGTATTTTGATTCACGTTCCTGGTCGACACTGTGGAGATGTTTATAGACATCTGAGTATCTCCACCGCGCGCCGGATTTCCGCTTCGTCTGTCCGGTAAAGCTCGAATTCGCTGATACCGTCGAGTCCCATATGGACATGTTCGTTCCGGTAGCGCATGCCACTCGAGAGGATTTTCTTGCCGGACATATGAAAAGCGTGGGCACCGGTCATACCCGCGATTTCGGCAATGTTGTCGGCCTTTACGCCGGCACCGACCAGGATCGTCGGAGTGCCGGTGAGGATGCGATCTGCTTTAGGCGAATGCTTCGCTGCCGCATTTTCAAGAGCAGAGGAAGTTTCGGAGTACCGCGCTTCGCCAGAAGCGTAGCGATTCTCTTCCGACATCTGTACGAGCTTCCGCAGCAGCGCACTTCCTGCCAGTGCATCACCTTCCTGTCCAGAGCTCAGGATCGTATCGATACCGAGCTCGGCTGCTTTTTCGTAGCAGGCGATCGGATCCACGCATACATCGAAGGCGCGATGCAGGGTGATGCCACAGCGACCGTCCGTCGCATCGATCATGCCGCGCATCTGCGCTTCGTTCAGGCCGCCATCCGCCTGCAGGCTTCCGATGACGACACCATCGGCGCCAGCATTGGCAAAAAACCGGATATCCGCACACATCTGTTGATATTCATATGCCGTGTACAGAAAATCACCGAATCGCGGACGAATCAGGACCCGGATCGGCAGCCCGGTTTCCTGCTGCACCTGCCGAAACAGAGTGTAGCCCGGCGTGGTGCCACCGATGATGAGGTTTGCGCACAGCTCGAGACGCGTGGCACCGCCGGCCTTCGCGGCCAGCGCAGATTCTACACTGTCGACACATACTTCCAGGATATAGTCCGTCATCATCACTCCTCCGGATCGATTTTTTCTACTAAGTCTTCTACGTGGCAATTCAGCACCTGAGCCAACCGAAGAAGGGTGTCCGCCTGTGCCTTATGAATGTCTTTCTGACGTTGTTCATACTGCTGAATCGTGCTCAGAAATCAAATTCCCGCACCTCTGCATTTTTGATGCCGAAGGATGCAAATTCAGCATTCGTCATATCCCGGAAGTAAGATTCGATAACACGTGAGATTCCATTATGTGCGACGAGAAGATACGTCTTCTCCGGCTCCTTTTTGATATCGTCGATCAGATTATAGATGCGCTGTCCGACATGCATCATGGACTCGCCGCCATCGAAGCTGTCAAGGAAATTCTCTTTTGCTTTCTTAAACTCCTGACCGTTTCGCGGGGTCCCCTCCCAGCAGCCGAAGCTCTGCTCGATCAGGCGATCTTCCACACGCAGCGGAACACCGATCATCTTTGAAATCTCGACGGCGGTATCATATGCCCGTGAAAGCGGTGAGGTCAGAATCTCATCGACATGCAGCTCGCCACGGTCGATCTTCTCCTTCAGCATACGCCCGGTCTCCTGCGCCTGCTGATGCCCCAGATCTGTCAGCGGGCTGTCGGTAGCGCCACATATTTTGTTTTCTACGTTCCATACAGTCTGTCCATGACGGACGAAATAAAACTTTCCCATGATTACCCTCGTTTCTCAGCAATGATAATCAATCCTAAAATGTTTACAGGGCGTAGTCAAGCGATATAAATCATCATTATTCGCACCATCCCGTCAGAAGGTATGACGATCGGCAGGATGCGAGTTACTGTTCACTCGTCAACTGGATTCAGAATACTGGATACAAAAAACTTATTTTCTAAGAGGACTCCGGGCTCGCGCTTGCAAGACTACTCCTGTGGGAGTATACTCATGTCAGCAGGAAGCTATGGAGAAAATCATTTATCACGAATCTGACCATGTCATCGTAAAGCCAGAATATGGACTCGGAAAAACATATAATGATGAGGAGCTGAAAGCAGATGATCCACGCATACGATAAAACTTATCTGGCCAATGCTCAGAAAAATCTTGCACAGATGCTGGACTATATGGTGAACCAGCTGCATCTGTCCCTTGAAAATGCGTGGAATGTATTTCTGATGAGTGAAATATGTACACGCTTTGAGCAGGGAGACTGTTCTGTGATTGCAGGCATGTCCGGAACAGAGCTCGCACATACCATCTTAAACCAGGCTTGCATACCGGAGCCGAAGCCTGAATACTCCTGTAGCTATATCCGGAGTCCGGAATACTGGACGGCATGGAGCCTCGCCTATTATCAATGGGCTACCGGACTGCGTTTCGTTGCCATCGAAAAGACCGTCAGCATTAAGCGTGTTTACAGGCTTTATAACCCTTACCACGAGATGGACATACAGCAATTCGTAGATAAGATGAATCAGCTATACCGTACTGCGCGACCAGATACGAATTTAAAATCTCTTCGCATTTCAGCCGGTTTAACACAGTCCATGCTTGCAGTTGAAGCGCATGTCCCCCTTCGCACGATTCAGCAGTATGAACAACGTCAGAAAGACATTAATAAGGCACAGGTGGACACCCTTCTTCGGCTGGCTCGAGTTCTGAAGTGTCACGTTGAAGACTTAGTAGAAAAAATCGATCCGGAGGAGAGCTGACGATGAACGATTATATCCTGGAAGTATGCGTCGACAGTGTGGAATCAGCGCTGGCCGCGAAAGCTCGTAGAGATGTCTGGAAGAGCTGGGAGTGACGAAATCAACGCAGTAAACGAACATAGTGAAAGCCGGCGCAATCGCGCCGGCTTCTCTTTTAAAAAACGTATTTATCTTTCGCCAGGCATCTTCCAGCCGTGGTGATCGGTGTGGAGCAGGTGCTCGGCACGCTCACTGAGCGGCTTCTCGAGGTACTCCTCGTAGCAGCGAATCACATCCGGATTCTCGTGGCTGAAGCGGAGAGCACCGGCTGCATCCTGTGCATACAGTGTCTTCGCACGCTCCGGTGCCATCTCGACGCTGTCGTGGATCGGCTGTCCGCCGCCACCGACGCAGCCGCCAGGGCAGGCCATGACTTCGACGAAATCATACTCGACGGTCTTCTTCCGAAGTGCATCGAGGAGCTTCGCCGCATTGCCGAGTCCGTTCACGACCGCGACGCGTACCGGGATGCCCTTGATGTCGAAGGTCGCTTCCTTCCAGCCTTCCTGACCACGGACATCATGGAACGCATCCGGATCCGGATTCTCGCCAGTCACACTATGGTAAGCGGTACGAAGCGCGGCCTCCATGACACCACCGGTGGAGCCGAAGATATTGGCTGCACCAGAACCTGCGGAGAACGGATTATCCAGCTCGATCTCGTCGATCTCACCCGGCGCGATGTTCTCCATACGCAGGAGACGGTTCACCTCACGGGTCGTCAGTACGACATCGACATCCGGATCCCCCTGGTCGTTCCGCATCGTCTCATAACCACACTCGGCCTTCTTCGCGAGACACGGCATGATGGATACACAGTAGATCCGGGACGGATCTACGCCGAGCTTCTCCGCGAAGTAGCTCTTGATGATCGCACCGAACATCTGCTGCGGTGACTTCGAGGTGGAAAGCTGGTCCACGAAATCCGGGTAGTGTGCCTTGCAGAAGCGGATCCAGCCAGGGCAGCAGCTGGTGAACATCGGGAACTTATTCTCTTCCTTGTGCGTCAGCTTCTCGAGGAACTCCGTCGCCTCCTCCATGATGGTGAGGTCGGCGGACCAGTTGGTGTCAAATACATAGTCAAAACCGGTGATCTTCAGCGCAGCGGCGAGACGCTTCACGGTCGCCTGCTCCGGGGTGAGACCGAAGCCCTCGCCCCAGGCCGTACGAATCGACGGTGCGATCTGTGCGACCACGATCTTATCCGGATTCTCGAGCGCATCGAGGATGTCGTGGGTGTCATCCCGCTCACGCAGTGCCGCGGTAGGGCAGTGGGTGATACACTGACCGCAGAGCGCGCACTTGCTGGTCTCGAGATCATAGGCATCCTTCACATCGACGGTACTCTGGGAACCGGTGTTGATGACATCCCAGATATGGCTGTCCTGCACCTTATCACAGATCTGTACGCAGCGCATGCACTTGATGCACTTGTCGTAATTCCGGATCAGCGGGAAGTTCAGCGAGCTGCGATGCTTCTTCGGCAGCTGCTTCTCAAACGGTATGCTCAGGATATTGAGATCATTCGCCACCTTCTGCAGCTCACAGTTTCCGGAGCGCACACAGATCGCACAGTTCGTATCATGCTGGCTGAGGATCAGCTCCACATTCGCACGACGCGCGAGACGTGCCTTCCGGGAGTTCGTATAAACGACCATGCCCTCGGCCACGGTGTTGTTGCAGGCGGTCATCAGACGCTCATAGCCCTCGACCTCGACGACGCAGACTCTGCATGCCGCAATTTCGTTGATATCCTTTAAGTAGCACAGTGTCGGGATATGAATGCCCGCAGCGGCGGCAGCATTCAGTATGGTGGTCCGCTCCGGGACCTGGACAGCTCTGCCATCAATCGTACAATTTACCATTTCGTATCTCTGCCTCCCTTTAAGATGCCATAGCCGAAGTGATCACAGTGCAGACATCTCGAGGACTCCTGCAGTGCTTCCTCCTCCGTCATCGGACACTCCATCAGCTTAAAATCACATCTGCGCTCATCCGCCGGACGCTCTACCATATTCACACGGCCGAGTGCCTTATGATCGTCGAAACGAATCGGCGGCAGCACGACGTCCGTCGTGATCTCATGGTTGAATCCGAGGTATTCGTCGATGTTGGCGGCCGCTACCTTTCCGGCTGCGATCGCACGGATGACGGTCGCCGGACCGGTCACGCAGTCACCACCTGCGAAGATGCCTTCATTGTCCGCGATATCTGAGGTATCGAAGGCGGAGATACGGCCCTGCTGAACCGGGATACCGAACTCGCCGAACTTGCCGGACTCGATACCCTGACCGATGGCCACGAGTACACGATCGGCCGGAAGCAGCACCTCGTCCTTCGCGCTGTTCTTCGGGGAAGGACGGCCACCCTTGACCGCACCCGGGATCTGCGGCTTCACGATGAGACCGGTGCAGCGATTCTGTGCATCCTTCTCGATGCGCACTGGTGCGTTCAGCTCGACGATCTCCACACCGTCCGCAATCGCACCCTCGACTTCCTCTGCGAGGGCCGTCATATCCTGCTTCCGACGACGGTACGCGACCTTGACCGACTTCGCATGGCAGCGGATCGCGGAACGTGCGACGTCCATCGCGACATTACCACCACCGACGACTACGACATCCATGCCGGTGAAATCCGGATAGCGATCATCACCGATGGCACGAAGCATCTCAACCGCCGAAATCACGCCCTCGGCATCCTCACCCTCGATACCGATCTTACGGTCGGTATGTGCACCGATGGCTACATACATCGCATTATACTGACTACGAAGCTCAGCGACGGAAATATCGCGCCCGATGGAGATATCCGTCTTCGTTTCGAACCCTGCGAGCTTCAGGCCCTCGATCTCGCGATCCAGGATCTCACGCGGGAAACGATAGGCCGGAATACCATAGCGCAGCATACCGCCGAGCTGCTTCCGCTGCTCAAACACGGTGACCTCATGGCCCATGATGCTGAGATAGTAGGCACAGCTGAGACCGCTCGGACCACCGCCGATGACAGCCACCCGCTTGCCGGTCGCCGGCATTCGCTTCGGTGCAGGGATGGTGTCCTCATGCTCGACCGCGAAGCGCTTCAGTCCACGGATGTTGATCGGATCATCCACGAGCGTACGACGGCAGCGAACCTCACACGGATGCTCACAGATGAGACCGCAGGTCGCCGGCATCGGGTTATCCTTACGGATCAGCTGCACCGCATCCTCATAACGCTTCTCATGAATGAGGGCAATGTAGCCAGGGATGTCCACATGTGCCGGACACTGCCATACACATGGCACCGGCTGGCTGTGCATGCTCTTGCAGCGGCCATGCTTGATATGCTCCACATAGTCATCGCGGAAGCCGCGCAGTCCCTCGAGCACCATACGTGCCGCCTCGGAACCGATCGCACAGTCCGCCGACATATAGATACTCTCTGCCGTGTCCTCCAGCACCTTCAGTGTAAACATGTCCGCCGTACCATCCAGTACCTTTCCGATCAGTGCTTCCAGCTGGCCGAGACCAACACGGCATGGTGTACACTTACCGCAGGACTGGGCATGGCAGAGATGCAGAAATGAAGACGCGAGATCTACAGGGCAGAGTCCCGGCTGTGCCGCCTGAACACGGCGCTCGAGATCCTTGTAGAGAGACTCCACCGTTTTCTCGGCTTCATTCTTCGTAAAAATGGTCAATCTACTCATATTCTATGTCCTTTCAAAAATTGATACTCCATCCTTCGCCCAAGGATAATTGTGTAAATTATAGCATATTCACACATGTATTTGAGAATTTCAGCCAATATTTTATAGAATATTGACATGCAGATTACGAATCGCAAGCTATATTGAATGCAGTTTCATGCAAAAACAATGTGGTATATTTTTCATCTTTGGCTATAATAGGAGAGATATGCTCAAGTATAATGAAAATGGAGATATCTTTACATCGCGGAAGCGTTTGATAGCCACGGCTGCGCTTCCCAAGCATCTTACTCGCCAGAAAGGATTTCAGATTTATATGATGCAGACCAAAACACAGGACATGGGCAGTGGCAGCATCCCGAAGCTGCTTGCCCAGCTCGCGATTCCGGCCGTCGTCGCCCAGATCGTCAACCTCCTCTATAACATCGTCGACCGTATCTACATCGGTCATATGGCCGAGGTCGGTGCCCATGCACTGACCGGCGTCGGCCTCTTCACGCCGATCCTCATGCTGATCAACGCCTTCGCCATGCTGGCGGGTGCCGGTGGTGCACCGCGCGCCGCGATTTCGATGGGTGCGAAGGACCATGCGACGGCAGAGAAGATCGTCGGCAACTGCTTCGCCATCCTGATGCGCTTCGCCCTCGTGCTGACCCTCGTGTTTTATGCGCTCGCGCCGACCCTGCTTCGCCTCTTCGGTGCCAGTGCGGTCACGCTGCCATATGCACTGGCCTACGCCCGTATCTACATCCTCGGCACCGTCTTCGTGATGATCGTGCTCGGCATGAATCCCTTCATCACCACCCAGGGCTTCGCAAAAATCAGTATGCTGACAACCGTCATCGGTGCCGTCATCAATATCATCCTGGATCCGATTTTCATCTTCGTACTGGGGATGGGCGTGCGGGGTGCGGCGCTCGCCACGGTGCTCAGTCAGTCGGTCGGTGCGTTCTGGATTCTCCGCTTCCTGACCGGAAAGCAGACCCTTCTGCACCTTCGCAGGGCGAACATGAAGCTCGACCCGCAGATCATCCTTCCGTGCCTGAGTCTCGGCATCTCTACCTTCGTGATGCTGTCGACTGAGAGCCTGCTCTCCATCAGCTTCACCTCCAGCCTCGCGCGTTACGGCGGTGATGTCGCGGTCGGCGCGATGACGATCATCACCAGCGTCAGCCAGCTGGCGACACTGCCGATGCAGGGCATCTGTCAAGGCGGTCAGCCGATCATCAGCTTCAACTTCGGTGCGGGCAATGCAGACCGCGTGAAGAAAGCATTCGCCGCACAGTTTATCGCCTGCTTCAGCTATGCAACCCTGTTCTGGGCGTTCGTCATGCTGAAGCCACAGTTCTTCGCCGGCATCTTCACCAGCAATATGGAGCTTCGTAGCTATACATCCTGGGCGCTCCGCATCTATATGGCCGGCATCTTCGCCTTCGGTGCACAGATCGGATGCCAGCAGAGCTTCATGGCCCTCGGCCAGGCGAAGATCAGCCTGCTGCTCGCCTGCCTCCGGAAGATCGTCCTGCTGATCCCGCTCATCCTGATCCTGCCACAGTTCCTGCCGAATCAGGTCTTCGCCGTGTTTCTCGCAGAACCGGTGAGTGATCTCCTCGCCGCCCTCGTCACCACCAGCTGCTTCATGCTGAAGTTTGATGGCATACTGAAGAAAGGACGTACAAAATAAGAGGTGAGTTATGACTCTTTTACAGCTGAAATCATAGAAAGGATGACCCTATGAAATTATTAAAGAATGCCAATGTTTACATACCAGCTCCTCTCGGTAAAAGGGATGTGCTGATCGAGGGAGAGAAGATCCTTCGTATCGCAGAAGAAATCACAGGCTATGATGACCTTCCGGATGTCGAGGTTTATGATCTCTCGGGAAAGACCCTCGTGCCGGCCTACATCGATCTGCATGTCCATATCACCGGTGGTGGCGGAGAGCAGGGACCGGCATCCCGCGTACCGGAGTCTTCCCTCAGCACCTTTTTTAAGAACGGCATCACCACCGTCGTCGGACTGCTGGGCACGGATGGCATCACACGAAGCCTCGAGAACCTGGTGGCGAAAGCGCGTGCACTGACCGAGGAAGGCATGACGGTGTATACATTGACCTCGTCCTATGGCTACCCGCCGACGACGATCACCGGCAGCGTCGAGCGGGACATCGTCCTGATCCCACCGATGATCGGCGTGAAGGTCGCGGTATCCGATCACCGGAGCTCGAATCCGGGCGGAGAGGAGCTGATCGCGCTCGCAACGGCTGCACGCCGGGCAGGCCTTTTAAGCGGCACAGCGGGGCTCGTCACGATGCACATGGGCAGCGGGAAAGCAAAACTGGATCCGATTTTCTACGTACTGGATCACTCGGATGTACCGGCGAAAAACCTGCTGCCGACGCATATGCTGCGCTCACCGGAGCTGATCGACGCAGGTGTGGCACTCGTGAAACGGGGCGGATACATCGACTGCACCGCCGGCTCGGATGATGTGGCAGTGGAAGAGGATGCGGCGAAGCTCTTTGATTTACTGCACCGCGAGGGTGTGGATCCGGATCATGTGAGCCTGTCAAGTGACGCCTACGGAAGCCAGCCACGTTTCAATGAAGCAGGGGAGTGCGTGGGACTGACCTACGCGTCGCCGAAGTACCTGCATAAGACCATCCAGGCACTGGTGCGCATGGGCATGCCGCTCGAGCAGGCCCTGAAGCTCCTGACGACCACACCGGCGACCCTGCTCGCGCAGGATGGACGAAAGGGCTGCATCGCCGCAGGCGCAGACGCAGATCTCCTCGTACTGGATGCAGATCTCGAGATCGACAGTCTCTTCTCGAGAGGGCAGCTCGCGCTGTGGAATAAAGACGTACGGATGAAGGGCAGATTCGAAGAATAAAAGGGAGAAAGAGGTCGTGTATGAGTGAATCCATCGTGAGAAAACACATCTATTTTTCCGGAGATGTCCAGGGTGTCGGTTTCCGTTTTCGCTCCTACTACATCGCGCAGTCACTGGGACTCACCGGTTGGGTAGAGAATATGTGGGATGGCCGCGTAGAGATGGAAGTCCAGGGCTCTGAAAGCGCGATTCAAGAACTGCTGATCCGCATACGGCAGCAGCGCTGGATCGATATAACAGATCTCGAGATGAGCGAGATTCCATGCGTAGAAGAGAGCGGATTTCATATCCGGTAACAGTTCAGCCGGTTGAGGAAGTCACCTCGGCTGAACTGTTGCTTTCCTTAAAGTAAAAATATTTTCTTTTTAAAAATTGATTGACAAAGTGTTTTTTATTTCGTAGAATAAAGACAACAAAAGAAGAGATGCGATGGCGATGCTTCATCAATTCAATTCTTAACTCAGTGTAGTGCAGATGGTAGAAAGTCATAGGCGATGCTTCAATGATTCGAGATCTGCATTAAAATTAAAAGGGAGGGTAGCCCGATGGGATACAGAAGCCCGAATGATCAGTGAGGCCCCAGTACTAGTGAAGATGACCTGGTACTGGGGTTTTGCGTTGCTTTTATTCCTTCCAGAATAGGATGATATGAAGACAGTTCTCTCTGGAACCTGTCTTTTTTATTTCACCGGTCTTTCAAACATACAGATTTAAAAAGGCACCCTCCGAGCGGAGAGTGCCTTTTTTGAAACCTGACGGTTTACATATTCTGTTTTCTGCCTTATGCAGCAGCCTTGGTCTCGGCTGGAGTCTCAGCACTGCCAGCATGGGCAGCGGCGTTCTGACCAGCGATACGGCCGAATACGGTGAAGTCTGCAACAGCGTTTCCGCCGAGACGGTTTGCACCGTGTACGCCTCCGGTAACCTCACCGGCAGCATAGAGACCTGGGATCACAGCATCCTGCTCATTCAGAACCTCGGTGGAGGTGTTGATCTTTACACCACCCATGGTGTGGTGAACACCAGCGGTAACCTTGATTGCATAGTATGGAGCAGTATCAAGCGGGTTTGCGAAGGAGGTACGGTTGAAGTCCGGATCCTTCTTGTCAGCGACATAGCCGTTCCACTTCGTCATGGTCTCCTCGAAAGCAGCAGCGTCTACGCCCATCGCCTCTGCGAGTGCCTTGTAATCCTCACCGGTAACGGTGTAGCCCTTCTTGATGTAGCCCTGGATAACGGCAGAAGCGTCTACCATCTTCTGGTCTACAACGAGCCATGAGTAGGAGTCAGTCTGTGCGATCTCTGCAGCAGATACGACATCACGTGTACCAACCTCATCGATGAAACGCTTACCCTCAGCGTTTACGAGGATCGCACCGTCACCACGGAGACCCTCGGTGATGAGTGCAGCGGTGTCATACTGAACGGTCGGGTGAATCTGGATCTGATCCATATCGACGGTAGCAGCACCGATCTCGGTTGCCATCTCGATACCCTGACCCTGGATTCCAGGAGCGTTGGTGGTCATGAAGCCCTTAAGCTCCGGCTTGTACTGCTCAACCATCGCAAGGTTTGCACCGAAACCACCGGAAGTCAGAACGACAGAAGCAGCATTTACAGTTACGCTGTTGCCGGTCTTGCCGGTTGCGTGGATACCCACTGCCTGATCGCCATCCATAAGGATCTTGTCAGCTGTTGTGTCGAGAAGAAGAGTGATGTTCTCACGATCTTCGATGTTCTTCTCGAGGATCGGGATGAGATAAGCACCGACAGCGACGGTCTTGCCGTTCTCATCTACCGGACGGTGGATACGCTTTACGGAAGCACCACCGAAAGAACCAACGTTGTGCATCTCTGCGCCGATGGTATCGAGCCAGTCGATCGCATCTGCAGACTCACTGCAGAGGGTCTTCACGAGCTCGAAGTTGTTCAGGCCCTTGCCACCGATCATGGTGTCAAGTTCGAAGAGCTCTACAGAATCGAAGTAACCGGTCGGGTTTGCCTGATAATCTGCGTACTGCTTCTCGACGGTCTCTGCAAGTGCGGTGATGTCCGCGTTATCTGCGTACTTCTCCTTCGCAGTTGCGAGCTTCGCCTCTACACCGGCATCCTCACCGAACTCGTTCTCATCCTGCCACTTGGTCTTCGCAGCATTGAGACCACCGGTTGCACGTACAGAGTTACCGCCGACCATCGCCTGGGACTCTACGAGCACAACGGTCTTACCAGCGTCTGCTGCCTCGATCGCTGCCGTCATACCTGCACCGCCGGCACCGACGATAACGACATCTGCGTCGAGTGTCTGATCCTCTGCCTTCGCAGCAGTGGCGATCTCGTTCTCGAAATCAGCCGGATCGAAGCCCGCGCTCTTGATCGCTGCCTTTACAGCCTCGATGATGGCGTTGGATGTATTGGTTGCACCGGAAACGGCGTCTACCTTTACGCTGTTATTCTCGATCATTGCGGATGGAAGCTCAGCGATGGCCTTATCACCGATACCCTCGGTCTCCTGCTGCTCGGTAACCTCGATCTTGTAGAGCTTATCCTTCGTCATGGTAACCTCTACCGTTACGTCACCGTTGTTTCCCTTCGCTGTACCGGTCGCGGTCACAGCGTCTGCAGGAATCTCGCCTGCTGCCTCCGTAGCAGCAGCGGTGGTCGCTGCCTCAGTTGCAGCTGCCGTCGTCTCGGTCTTGCTGGAACCACACGCTGTCACCAGAAGGCTGGCAGCTGCTGCGAATCCAAGCACCAGATTCATTTTTTTCATTGCTTTTTCCCTCTCTCTGTTTCTGCCAATGCTTCCACTTGACACAGGAGCCTTTACGTAGCGGAGCGGCATAGATGCGCGCATCCGACTCCTTTTGATATTTTTTTGTCATTGGCGTGGACTACTATAACATAGAGTAAATTTTTCGTAAATCTATTTACTTACGAAATTGGCTTTAGTAAGTAAAAAAAAGTTGTGCTTTTTAAATAAGCGCCTGTGTCAGCAGCAGGCGAGCGGCGCAGGATGTAGACATTGGCCCCTGGCGAAAAAGGGCTTGCGCATCACGGAGGGATTCGCTAGAATGTAGACGTAATCAAAAATAGTTCTTCAGGGCGAGGTGTGATTCCTCACTGGCGGTAAAGTCCGCGACCCTGCTCACCCGGGCAGGCTGAATCGGTGAAACTCCGGTACCAACAGTATAGTCTGGATGGAAGAAGAGTGTAGTGATGACGATATCTCTGTCCCTGAGTGTATGCTCAGGGACTTTTTTATGCTGGCAACGGGTTGATCCCGGCGAGCACAGCGATTTTACGTCGCCTCCTTACTCACTTGAAGAATCACGCGTGGCTTTCTGCATGGGACTTTGGCCTGCCTGACGCAGTCCCGGCGTGCCAGAAGAAACGCAGTACACGAAATGTGGAGGAGAAACATCATGAAAGACGTAAAAAACACCCGTTACATCGCCGCGGTCGGCATCCTGTCCGCGATTGCCTTCGTGCTTCAGCTCATCGAGATCCCGGTCCCGATGTTCATGCCGACCTTTATCAAGTTTGACTTCTCGGATCTGCCGGCCCTGATCGGTGCCTTCGCGTATGGTCCGGTCGCTGGTATCCTGATCGAGCTCATCAAGAACCTCCTGCACTCGATGGCTTCCCAGAGCTTCGGAGTTGGTGAGATTTCCAACTTCATCCTCGGTGCCGTGATGACCGCGGTGGCCGGTGGCATCTACCAGCATAAGAAGACGAAGCAGGGTGCCCTCCTCGGTTCCCTCGCCGGTGCTATCGTGATGGGTCTCGTATCTGTACCGTCCAACTACTTCGTTGTGTATCCGGTTTACTACAACTTCATGCCGGAGGAGGTCATCCTCGCAGCCTACCAGGCACTCATCCCATCGATGAAGAGCATCCTTCAGTGCCTCCTCTGCTTCAACCTTCCGTTTACGATCGTGAAAGGACTTCTTGACGTAGTGATCACATTTGTTGTATATCCTTATATCAGTCCGATTCTTCACGGAAGGAAATAATAGGTTATATGAAAGCACTGTTTTTTGATGTGGATGGCACACTGATCGATGAAGTAAAGCACGAGATCCCGGCGAGCACACTGGAAGCGCTCCGTCGCACACGTGAAAAAGGCAATAAAGTATTTATCAATTCAGGACGTACCGCCGGAATGCTGAAGCGTATCATGGAGATGGTCGAGGTCGACGGTTTCCTCTGTGGCTGTGGCACGGAGCTGATCTATGAAGGAGAGTCCATTTATTATAAGAAGCTTTCGGTGGAGATGAAGCAGCGCATCAAGGACGCATCCGACCGCTATGGTGTCCTCGTGCACCTCGAGGGGCAGCATGGCTGGCACTGTCAGCCGTCAGAGAAGCTGCTCCGGGAACATCCGAAGTATCAGGCGCTCTATGAGAACCTCGCGGGCTTCATCGGAATGGAAGGCGGCATCGATCCGACACCGTACGACGAGGCGTACGAGATCTCGAAGTTCTGCATCGAGACGGATGACGGCGCCGAATCCGGACACCCTTCGGATATGGAGGGCTTCCGGGAGGCGTTCGGAGATGAATTTATCATCATTGACCGTGGACATGGCTTCTATGAGAATGTACCGATCGGGCACGGAAAGGGCGCGGCGGTCGATCGTATCCTCGATTATCTCCATCTGACGCGGGCGGATGCATACGGCTTCGGCGACAGCTCGAACGACGAGGAGATGTTCCGGGCAGTCGGCCGCCCGGTCGCGATGGGACAGCATGATCAGGTGCTCGAGCAGTATCATCCGTTCATCACGAAGCGGGTCGAGGAGGATGGGATCTTCTATGCGATGGAGCAACTCGGGCTGCTGTGAGGTTCCAGAAGAGGTATGTACGAAACAGGTGCATACCTCTTCTTTTTTTGGTATAATTAATAGTTGTGATGTTTACCGCCCAAATGTGGCACCGCTACGATGCCTTCACGGCAAACGTAACGCATAGGAGAAGAGACATGGCATTATTTGATTTTTTTGGAAGTAAGCGGAAGGCCGAGGCCGAGCAGAAGATAGAGGAGCAGAAGCAGGAGCAGCATGACGAGGCGGTGGCTCGTCAGCGTGCGGACCATCCGGAGATGCACTGGCCGGTGATCACGCCGATCAACATGTTCGTGAAGAAGCCGGGCGAGACGCCGGCGCCGGCGACGGCAGCGGGCGCAGCGACGACAGCCGCAGCTGAGTCCGGCGCGAGCACAGCCGCGGGCACCGACACTGCTGCAAACTCAACTACAGAAGGCGCAGTAAATGCAGCGCAGGCAGCAAACACAAAACATACTGCCGAGGCTGCCAACACCGGAAATGCCGGAACGACCGCAGCTTCCGCAGCGACCACTGCACAGCCGCAGCCGACGATTCTTTCGGATCCGCTGACACCGGAGCGGAAGGACGAGGTGGGCGCGCTCGTATATGAGCCGACACTGAAGCTGGATATGCTGAAGGAGCTGAATCTCCAGGAGACGCTTTTCCTCGAGGCGGCGCTTCTCATCGCCCACAAGCAGCATCCGCTCGACAACTACGATCAGAATCGTCAGGTGATCCGTAATCACTTCCTCGACATGGTCCGCGCACAGCAGAAGATCTATGTGCTCTATGACGCACGCACCGGCTATCCGCTGCTCGACGGCAGCTTCGTCCTCATGTACCTCGACAAAGAGCATGCAGAGATCGCCGCGAAGCTCTATGCAGAGCAGCTCCGCTCCGTGAAGATCATCGAGGTGCCGGGCATGGCCGCAGAGCCGACGCAGTTCGACGGTAAGATCCAGATGAAGATTTTCGATTATCTCTTCTTCCTCGGGGCCGAGAACATCGTCATCGACAACGGCTGGTACAAGGGCTTCCTGCGCCGTTCGGAGATCTCCGCGCCGTTCTACATCAACGAGGATCCGGAGAAGATTCCGCCATACAACCCGGCGATTTCCTTCGCCCTCACCGATTACGTCGGCGAGCTCCGCTGGCCGGTACAGTACGGGAAGCGGAAGGAGCTGCTGCAGGCGAAGTTCAACTCCGTCATGAAGCTCGTGCCGAAGGGCACCTACCTCCTGCCGTTCCGTAACCTCGACGAGGATGCGGCCAATGCAGGCGACCCGAACGCAGATGGCGCTGCGGCAGAGCAGCCGGCGACCCCGACCCATGATGGTATGGCAAAGACGACCGATGCCGCTACGGAGTCCGCAGAAGCTGCGAAGAAGAACCATCGCGTGCAGCTTCCGATGGTGACACTGAATGGAAAGAATTTCATGCCGGTCTACACCGACATTTTCGAGTTTTCGAAGAAGTTTGCCAACAGCGGCTTCCGTCCGACACGTGCAGACTTCCAGACGATTTCCCGCTTCATGGGAAATTATGACGGCTTCATCATCAACCCGCAGGGACAGGCGATGGTGATCGAGCGCCAGAAGAATCCGAACCCGGGGCAGACACCGGCACAGGGCACGGGCGCAAAGGCCTAAGATAAGTGAACGATCGGAGCCGGGCGAGGGGCCACATGCCCCGGAAGCGAAGCCGGCTCCGATCTTTGATTCTAAAAGATATGCGCCCGCAGACACGGGTCGATCGGACGATGTGCTGCAGAAGAGGAGGGTAGGATGCTGAAACTCTATCTCGTACGCCATGGCGAAACGCTGTGGAATCAGGAAAACAGGGTACTGGGCCGGACCGATATCCCGCTGAACGAACGCGGCATCGCGCAGGCGCAGGCGCTCGGTACGAAGCTTGCCGACGTGCACTTCGATCATGTCTACTGCTCACCGCTCAGCCGGGCGAAGGAGACGGCGGCACAGATCGTCGCCGCACAGAAGGGTACGGGTACACCGGCACCGGTGGAGGCTGCCGAGCTCATCGAGATGAACTTCGGTACCTGTGAGGGACTGCTTCGGGATTCTGAGGCGTACCGGGCCGAAAAGCATCGCTACTTCGCTCGCTATCCGGAGGGGGAATCCTTCCTTGACATCGCTGCCCGCATCTACCCATATCTCCGTCAGCTGCGTCGCGAGCACGATGGCGAAACCATACTCCTCGTGACGCATAACGGGATCTGCCGTATGATCACGAGCTATTTCCAGCCGATGTCAAACGAAGGCTTCGAAACCTTCACCCAGGGCAATGCAGAAGAGCAGATCTTCATCATGCCATAGCACCGAAGGGCAGGCCAGGTAAAGCACCATTTGTGACGCTCGAAAAGAGCATAATGCATCGACTTATATAGAAGGGATTCCATTGACTGAATTATCTGAAGAAAATAAAAAGAATACAGCCGCCGGTACTAAAGAAGCACCGAAGTCGCTGCCTGCTTCTGACGTACAGGTAAACGATATGACCGAACAGGCGGCTGGCTCTCCGCCCATGGACGAACAGGAGCAGCAGAATCTGCGCCTCGTATCCGAGATTCAGGCGAAGGCCGCGGCAGGGCAGTCCGCCCAGGCAGAGGAGACGGAGCTCTTCGAGCGCAACCGCGGACTCGTGATTCACGCCGCACAGAAGTATGAAAAGCTCTTCAACCACACCCTCGGGCTCGATGATCTCGTAAATTCCGGAAGCATTGGCCTGATGACGGCCGCACGCAGCTACGACCCGGCGAAGGGCGCGAAGTTCTCGACCTACGCGACCTACTGGATCCGCGACAGCATCCTGAAGGAGATCTACAACACCGGCTTCAACATCCGGGTCTCGAATCATCAGTTCGAGCGGATCATGAAGGTGCAGGCCATCAAAAAGCGCTACGATCTCGAGCACCTCGAGGGGGATGCCATGATCGACGCCATCGTGCGCGATTCCGGGCTGAGCCGCGAGGAGGTGGAGCGCTGTCTGCAGCTCGATCAGGAGGTGCTGCGCCAGACCTCGCTGAACACGAAGGTCGGAAACGATGATGGCGAAGCGACGGAGCTCGGCGATATCGCCGTATCGCCGGACAATGTCGAGGACCAGGTGCTCGATGAGCAGCAGATCCAGGAGCTCTATGATTCACTGGATCAGCTCAGCGTAGAGGATCGGAACACTCTCGTGCTTCGCTACGGCCTCTTCAACGGGAAGCGCCACACCCTGCGGGAGATCGCCGAGCTCTACCACGTGAGCCCGGAGGCGATCCGCCAGCGTGAGCAGCACGCGATCAAGACGATTCGAAACGCGATGAACGGAGAGTAATCCGATACTTCATCAGGGGACCCCGGAGGGCCGGCAGCAGATGCACAGTACTCCGAGACCGGTGAAATCTAAGCCGGGGACCCTAAGCGGCACTAGGCCCTCTGCAATCGCTGAGTTTTCTTTATGAAAACTCAGCGTTGCA
>CAKQED010000033.1:0-23830 GCA_934229835.1 uncultured Oribacterium sp.
TGAAACCGCCGTGTACCGAACGGTACGCACGGTGGTGTGAGAGGACGGCGGTTAGTCACCGCCTCCTACTCAATTACCATGAAAGTGGAGTTGTTACAGAAACTATACACTGAAGAGAATATATACTGATTGCTTCATCTCAGAATCGTGTATATCAAAATAACGAAAGCGAGGTTCTCTATGACCATCTGGTTAACGCGTCATGGGCAGACAAATCTGAATAAGCAGCATCTTATGCAGGGGCGGACGGATGAGCCGCTGAACGAGACGGGCCGTGCGCAGGCACGGGCAGCGCGGGCGCAGCTCGGGGATATGCACTTCGATGCGGTCTATGCGAGTCCTCTGCAGCGTGCGATCGAAACGGGCGCTATCATGGGCGGCGTCCCGATGGAGGAGGTCACCATCGATGAGCGGCTGATCGAGGCGGACTTCGGGCGCTTCGAGAAGAAGGGGTATACGAAGATGAGTCTGCCGATGTCGCTGTACTGGGCGCTGCCGGAGCTTTTTCCGTGCCCGGAGAAGGACGGGGTGGAGAGCATCACATCGCTCGTCGCACGGAGCCGCTCGTTTCTCGAGGAGCTGGAGCAGAAGGACTATGAGCATGTGCTGATTGCCTGCCACGGCGGCATCATGCGGGCCCTCAGCGGATACCTCATGGACCGGAGGAACGGGATCTGCTGGAGACCGAAGCCACGGAACTGCGAGATCCGTGTGTTCCGGGCGGAAGATGGAAAGCACGAGTACATCAAGGACCTGAAGCTTTCGTGAATGTGCATAATATGCATGTATAAATGCATTTATTCATGAATAGCATGCATAAGAATACGATAAAATACAATTTGATGCATAAAAATACTTGCATTCTCTGAAAAATGGATTATAATCTCCTCATAATCAAAAAGCGAGAGGTTATGAAAACGCTTTTGATTTATAACCGTAATGTATGATTCGGTTTGAGGAGGATTATTATGAAGAAGAACTTAGCTATTCTGATGACCACTGTTCTCGCAGCTGCTTCTCTGGCAGCCTGCGGATCATCCAGCACACCAGCGACGACGACAGCCGCTGCGACCGAGGCTGCTACCACCGCTGCTGCCGCTGAAACGACCGCTGCAGCAGAGGACACCACCGCTGCCGCTACGGAGGCAGCGTCCGAGGGCGCTGCAGAGGGAAGCGGAGAGATCGTCGAGGTTCCGAAGGATTTCACGACCGTAAACGCTGGCAAGCTGACCGTTGCGACCTCTCCGGACTTCGCACCATATGAGTTCTACCACATCAATGCAGATGGCACACCAGAGCTTTCCGGCTTCGATGTCGCACTCGCAAAGAGAATCGCTGAGGATCTCGGCCTCGAGGTTCAGTTCGTACCGATGGATTTCGACGGTATCCTCATGGAGCTTCAGAGCGGCAATGTCGACCTCGGCATGGCTGGTTTCTCCCCAAGCCCGGAGCGTGCAGACACCTTCGACTTCTCCGACCTTTACTATAAGGGTGGTCAGTCCTTCGTCATCCGCAAGGCAGATCATGATAAGTATAAGGACTATACTGCATTTGATAAGCTTCCAGTAGGTGCACAGAACGGTTCCATCCAGATGGATCTCGCGAAGGAAAACACACCGAACGCAAACATCATCGGTCTCGCAAAGGTAACCGATATCGTTTCTGAGCTCGTTTCCGGTAAGCTCGAGGGTGGCTTCATCGAGACCGCCGTCGCAGAGCAGTACATCAAGAACTATCCAGAGCTTGAAATCGCATGGGATGTTCCGTATGATACGAAGGGTTCCGCTATCGCTCTGAAGAAGGGCAGCGACCTCCTTCCGGCTGTCAACGCCGTCATCAACAACGCACTGTCCGATGGTTCCATGGACCAGTACGTAGCTGATGCTCAGGAGCTTGCTTCGGATGAGGGCAATGTCTATGAGGGTCAGCTCGACGCAGATGGCAAGGTTGCTTCCAACTAAACATCTGATGGCGACACAAAATCTGATTCTTTTCTCTCCGGGGGCTTCCCCGGAGAGATTTTTGAGTCTATACTCAGCATGCTGAGCTGCACAACATCGGAAAAAACGCATGCGTTTACGATGATCCGTATGCGCCATGTTTTCTATCGTACGTGCACATTCAGCGTCCTACGTATATACTCAAAGCGCATCGCGATGTAGAGTATACATATCACCACTTATGAAAGGCAGGATTTACCTATGACCATTAGCTGGGCCAATTTTGAGAAGTTATTTCAATACGGCACCATGTTCCAGCAGGGACTGATCGTCACCATCCTTCTGGCAGCCTGTACCGTATTCTTCGGCTTCATCCTTGCATTCTTACTTGCATTGATGCTGCTGTCGGATGTACGTCCGCTCCGTCGTTTCGAAAAAATCAAGACGGATGATATCCATAAGAAAAAGCGCTACGACCGTATCGCCGCGTTCAATCCGGTACGTCTCCTGGCCAATGCTTACGTCCAGTTCGTACGTTGCACCCCGATGCTGGTTCAGATCTTCCTCGTGTACTACATCATCTTCGGATTCATCACCCTGCCGAAATTCACGTTCTTCGGCTTCATCCAGTTCGAGCGTTTCTTCCCGGCAGCCGTCGCGATGGCACTCAACTCCGGTGGATATATGAGTGCGGTCATCCGTGGTGGTATCGAGGGCGTCGATGCCGGACAGACCGAGGCGGCCCGTTCCCTCGGCATGACGAAGTCCCAGACCATGTTCCATATCATCCTGCCACAGGCGGTGAAGAACATCCTGCCGGCCGTCGCGAACGAGTTCGTGACGATCATCAAGGAGTCGTCTGTCTGCTACACCATCGGTGTACAGGACATCATGTTTAACGTAAAGAGTGTACAGTCCGCGACCTTCATCATCGCAGAGCCGCTCATCATGGCGACCTTACTGTACTTCTGCCTGTGCTTCCCGACCAGTAAGATCATCGAGTACATCGAGAGGAGGATGCGTCAAAGTGACAACCGATAAGCCAATGATTCAGGTCCGTGGCCTGAAAATGCACTATAACTACGGAAAAATCAAGGCCCTCGATGGCGTGGACATCGATATCAACCGGGGTGACGTCATGGTCGTCATCGGACCGTCTGGTTCCGGTAAGTCCACCTTTCTCCGGAGTCTGAACCTCCTCGAGTCACCGACCGATGGAAGTATCATCTTCGAAGATAAGGACATCGTGAACGAGAAGATCAATCTCGACCAGTACCGTCAGAAGATGGGCATGGTGTTCCAGCATTTTAACCTCTTCCCGCATAAGACGATTCTCGAGAATCTGACCCTCGCACCGATGATCGTGAAGCACCAGTCGAAGGAGGCGGCCGAGAAGAAGGCCCTGGAGCTCCTGGAGCGTGTCGGTCTCCGCGATCGTGCTGCGGCCTACCCGGTGCAGTTATCCGGTGGTCAGAAGCAGCGTGTCGCGATCGTACGTGCACTCTGCATGAACCCGGAGGTGATGCTCTTCGATGAGCCGACGAGTGCGCTCGACCCGGAGATGGTCGGCGAGGTGCTCGAGGTTATGAAGGAGCTCGCACACGAAGGCATGACGATGGTCTGTGTCACCCATGAGATGGGCTTCGCCCGTGAGGTGGGTAACCGCGTGGTCTTCATGGCAGATGGTAAGATCGTCGAGCAGGGAACACCGGAGCAGATTTTCGAGCATCCGGAGAGTCCGCGTCTGAAGGACTTCCTCGGGAAGGTCCTCGAGGTTTGATTTTATAACAAAGCGGCGTTTGCATTGTTTTCGCAGGCGTCGCTTTTGTGTATACTACTATATGAAAATTTATAAGGAGGTTTCATCATGGAGGATCAGAAGAGGGCTGCCCTTTCGTTTATCGAGCAGCATAAGGATATATTTACTGGTGTGGCGGATTACGTCTGGGCGCATCCGGAGCTCAGTCTGAAGGAGTTTCAGTGTGCGGCGTACTATGAAAAGGTGCTCGAGGAGGGCGGCTTCACGGTGGAGAAGGGTGTCGATGGGATCGAGACGGCATTCACGGGAAGCTATGGTTCGGGTCATCCGGTCATCGGTATCCTCGGTGAGTTCGATGCACTGTCCGGTCTCAGCCAGGCGTGTGGTGCGACGGAGCATCAGCCGCTCGTAGAGGGCGGCGCTGGGCACGGCTGTGGCCACAATATGTTAGGCGCCGGTGCATTGGCCGCGGCGTTTGCGGTGAAGAACTACCTCGAGGCGAGTGGTCACGAGGGCACGGTGATCTTCTACGGCTGCCCGGGTGAAGAGGGCGGTGCGGCGAAGGCCTTCATGGCGCATGACAACATGTGGCGCGCCCTCGATGCTGCGTTTTGCTGGCATCCGGAGGATGTCAATGAGGTGAAGACCGGTACGAACAATTCGACGATTCAGGTTATGTATACCTTCCACGGACGCTCCGCGCATGCGGCCGGTGACCCAGAGAATGGCCGCTCGGCACTGGATGCGGTGGAACTCATGAACACGGGCGTGCAGTACCTGCGTGAGCACATGAAGTCCGAGTGCCGCGTGCACTATGCCATCACGGATGCCGGTGGAATCTCACCGAATGTTGTGCAGGATCATGCGACGGTGCTCTATATGGTGCGTGCCGGTAAGGTGCGGAATTGTGTGGAGCTTCAGAAGCGTGTGGATAAGATCGCGGAGGGCGCAGCCCTGATGACCGAGACGACCTTCGAGCGTACCTTCATCGATGGCACGGCGGATCTGGTGCCGAACTTCGCACTGGAGCAGGTGCTTTACGATAATTTCGCGCAGGTAGAGCTTCCGACCTATACCGAGGAGGAGCTCGCATTTGCCGGAAAGGTGCATGCGACCTGTCCGGTCAATACCGCACCGGGTTTCGCGCCAACCCTCGACGAGGAGATCCGGGCATACAGTGAGGAGAAGTCACAGCACGGTACGATACCGATCAACAACTACCTCATGCCGCTCTACCACAGCACGGCGTTCTGCGCCGGCTCCACGGATGTCGGGGATGTTTCCTGGCAGACACCGATCGCTCAGGTCCACTGCGCCGGCTTCGTCAGCGGTGCACCGGGGCACAGCTGGCAGAATGTTTCCTGCGGCGGTTCGAGCATCGGCCACAAGGCCCTGCTTCTCGCCGGAAAGGTCCTCGCACTCAGCGCCATCGATCTCTATGAGAAGCCGGAGCTGCTGAAGAAGGCGAGAGCAGAGTTTGAGAAGCGCACCGAGAGCGGCTACGTATGCCCGATCGAAGAGGGCGCAAAGCCGGTTACTATCTAATTAAAGCCTGCAGCAGGAGTGGTTCCGAGTGAAAAGGAACATGTATGTTCCTTTTCACTCAGAATCGCTCCAGCTGGCCAAGGCACGAAGTGCCTCGGCCGACCTTATCGAGGCTTTTCGAAGAAAAGTCGAGATAAGGTGCAACTATTCTATGAATCAACGGAGATTTCTATGTACGAAGGATTTTTACCGGTCAACCGGGAGGATATGCTGGAGCGTGGCTGGACACAGCCGGATTTCGTCTATGTGATGGGTGACGCCTATGTGGACCACTCCAGCTTCGGGCCCGCCATCATCTCCCGTGTGCTCGAGGCACACGGCTATAAGGTCGCGATGCTGCCGCAGCCGGACTGGAACGATCCTTCGTCCGTGATGGAGTTCGGGGAGCCGAGACTCGGCTTCCTCGTGTCCGGCGGCAACATGGATTCCATGGTGAATCACTACACCGTCGCGAAGCATCATCGAAAGACCGACTCCTATACACCGGGCGGCGTCATGGGAAAGCGTCCGGACCGCGCAGTGACGGTCTACTGTAATCTGATACGGAAAAGCTATAAGCATACTCCGATCATCATCGGCGGTATCGAGGCGAGCCTGCGCCGTCTCGCACACTATGACTACTGGTCCGACCGCGTGCGCCGTTCGGTACTCCTCGACAGTGGTGCCGACCTTCTGTCCTACGGCATGGGCGAGCACAGTATCGTCGAGATCGCGGATGCCCTGAACTCCGGTCTCGAGGTGAAGGACATCACCTGGATCTCCGGTACCGTCTATAAAACGCGCTACGAGGATGAAATCTACGATGCCATCCGCCTCCCGGATTATGAGGAGATCAGCAGCGATAAGCGGAAGTACGCGGAGAGCTTCGCCATCCAGTACCGGAACACAGATCCGATCATCGCGAAGCGTATCTACGAGTGCTACGATGGGGCGATGTTCGTCGTGCAGAACCCGCCGGCGGCACCGCTCACCCAGCTCGAGATGGATGACGTCTACTCGCTTCCGTTCATGCGTGCATGGCATCCGATGTACGACGCGGCGGGCGGAATCCCTGCCTTCGGTGAGATCAAGGAAAGCATCACCCAGGCCCGCGGCTGCTTCGGCGAGTGTAATTTCTGCGCCCTCACCATGCATCAGGGGCGTATCGTGCAGTGCCGCTCCCACGAAAGCGTCCTCGCGGAGGCGAAGGAGATCACGCAGGATAAGGAGTTCAAGGGCTACATCTTCGATGTCGGTGGCCCGACCGCCGAGTTCCGTGGACCATCCTGCGATAAGCAGCTCACGAAGGGCACCTGTGTCGGCCGCAAATGTCTCTGGCCAGAGCCGTGTAAGAACCTGAAGGTCGATCACAGCGACTATGTAAAGCTGCTCCGCGAAGTACGTTCGCTGCCGGGGGTGAAGAAGGTCTTCATCCGATCCGGCTTCCGCTTCGATTACCTCATGGCGGATCCGAATAAGGAGTTCCTCCGTGAGATCTGCCAGTATCACGTCTCTGGACAGATGCGTGTAGCACCGGAGCACGTCTCCGACGGGGTACTGAAGGAGATGGGCAAGCCGAAGGTCGACGTCTATAACAGCTTCGTGAAGGAATTTGAGAAGATTAACCACGAGCTCGGACTCCGGCAGTATATCGTGCCGTACCTCATGTCCAGTCACCCGGGCTCCACATTGAAGGACGCCATCAAGCTTGCGGAGTACATCCGTGATATGGGCTATATCCCGGAGCAGGTGCAGGATTTCTACCCGACCCCTGGCACCGTTTCGACGACCATGTACTACACCGGCCTCAACCCACTCACGATGGAGAAGGTCTATGTGCCGCGAAATCCGCATGAAAAGGCGATGCAGCGTGCCCTCATCCAGTACCGGAACCCGGAGAACTACGAGCTCGTAAAGGAAGCGCTCCTCCGGGAGCACCGCGAAGACCTCATCGGCTTCGACCCGAGCTGCCTCATCCGCCCACGGAAGACCACGAAAACCTTCGCTGGAAATAGTCGCCGGCACAACGATCGAAAACGGTCTTAACTGTTCAGATAAGGCCCGGAGTGTCGGAATTGTAACAAACTGTAAAGTTTTAGTAAGAAAATCACGGGGCTTCCTGTGGTAAGATAAGGATACATTTTATCCGGGAGAGCTTTATGAGACATCTTTTTTATCGAAACCGTATCGTCGCCGGACTCCTGATCGCTACCCTCAGTGCGACCAGCCTGTCCACCACCGCGCTGGCCGACAGCAGCACCTTCGTGGAAATCACGGATGCGGGACCGCTCGTAGCGTCGGCCGCTGCCGGCGTCCAGAACAGAGGTGCAGAGACTGCCACGACGACAGAAACCGTTGCGTCAGTCAACAGCGCAGGCGCACAGGTCGTGCAGGGAACCGATGCCATGAGCACCCTGACCGGCCTCACCGGCCCGACAGGCACCGCGGCAGACACAGCGAACCAGACGACGTCGATGACCGCAGACAGTGCCGCTTTGGCGGCTGCCGCCAACCAGGCAGCGGCTTCTGCACAGCAGAGCAGCACGGCAGCCACAAATCAGACCGCGCAGAGTTCAGCTACTGCACAGGCAGCGGCTTCCGCGCAGCAGAGCACACAGACCATCGCCGCGGCGACACAGCAGACGACGAATTACTTCCAGCAGCCGTCCCAGGGCTTCCTGCGGACTGCGATGACCCTGAAGCCGGAGGTGAACGCGAACTTCGCGATTCTCGTCGATGCAGATGCCGGCCTGGTGGTCGCTGAGAAGAACGGCAGCGCGAAAATGTATCCGGCGTCCATGACGAAGGTCATGACCCTGCTGGTGGCCTGTGAGCACATCACGGATCTCAGTGAAAAGCTCGAGATCACCCAGGACATCGTCGACTATGTCAAGAAGGAGGGGGCATCAAACTGCGGCTTCAAGGCGGGCGAGCAGGTGACGATGCTGGATCTCCTCTATGGCCTCATCCTCCCGAGTGGTGCGGATGCCGCCCTCGCCCTCGTGCGCCGCATCGCCGGCTCCGAGGAGCAGTTCGTGGCTCTCATGAATCAGAAGGCACAGCAGCTTGGTATATCCGCGACGACGCACTTCACAAACTGCACCGGACTGTATAACGATAACCACTACTCGACAGCAGAAGATATGGCCATCATCATGCGAGCTGCAGCGCAGAACAGTGTCGCGGCCACGATCCTCACGACACGAAGCTACACGACACAGGCGAACAACAAGCGAACCACGGGGCTCAGCTTCTCGAACCTCTTCCTGAAGCGGATCGATACACAGACGACCGGCGGGCAGGTGAACTTCGCGAAGACCGGCTACGTCGCGAAGGCCGGCAACTGTGCGGTTTCCTACTTTACCGCCGCCTCTGGACGCCACTACATCTGCGTCACCGGAAAAACCTCCGGCGCATGGAACGTCGTATCCGCTCATGCCGCCCTGTACAGCCAGTACGCGAAATAATGCAGGATAAACGAATACAAATTGGATTTCTCTGATTCAGGCCCCGGTTCAGTAGATGAACCGGGGCTTTTTATGGCATCTCTCGTAATGGAAAGGGCATTGTACTGAACCTCCAAATAAAATACAATAAAGAGAGGAATGGACGAATGTCCGGGAGGCAGCTATGAGCGATATTTTACGGGATCTCGTGGAGCCGGCAGAGCTCGTCGCGATCAGCGTCGGCGGTGAATCGGTTCAGTTCAAGGTGGAGAAGGGCCTTAGCATCGGGCGGCGACGTCTGTTCGGTCGCAGAAACCAGGCCGAGATCGCGCTCGAGTATCCTTTCCTCGCACATACGCAGGGAAAGCTCACTCACTATCTCGGCGAGTGGCACTACGAGAATCTGACGAATGCCAACACGACGAGCATCAACGGTGTTGCGCTGCCGAAGGGAGAGGATCGCCTGCTTCAGAACGGCGACATCATCCGCATCCAGAAGGCGGGCGAGCAGCTGATTCTCGTGTTCCTGCTCCGTTTCGACGGTGAGCTCGTCTGGAAGAAGCTGCCGCTCCGGAAGGAGCAGTCGGTTTACCATATCTACAGCCATGTCGGGCGAGGCCTCTCATCTCCTGAAGTGGACAGCCTGGAGAAGCCGGATGAGCACCATGCGCTGATCCGCTACATCTACGGTCACTGGCAGGTGGAGGATGTGCAGACCGAGCGTGGCGTCTATGTCAATCAGAAGCGTGTCGATGGCGTCATGGTCCTCTCGCCGAACGACGTCATCAACATCGGTGATACCGTCTTTTATTTCGCTGGCGATTATCTCGCGTACAACCACACAACCTTCCGGAACCACGATCTCCAGATCCACATCGATAATCGCTCGGTCGGCAGCTTTCTGAAGCGTCGGCTGCTACTGAAGGACATCAAGCTCAGCATCGAGCCGGGCAGCATGGTGCTGATCCTCGGCGGTTCCGGCTCCGGAAAGACGACCTTCATCAATGCCGTCACCGGCTATGAAAAGGCCCATGCGGAGATAAAGCAGGGCGACCTCGACGTCTATGAGGACTACTCCCGAATGAAATATGAGATTGGTATGGTGCCGCAGCAGGAGCTTCTGCGTGGCGATGATACCGTCATCATGACCCTGACAAATGCGGCACAGATGCGCCTCCCAGAGGGCACACCGACTGCGGAGCGGAAAAAGCGGGTTGAGGAAGTTCTCGCGCTCTTCGGTCTCACGCCGGTGAAGGATGAGCTGGTCGATAAGCTCTCCGGCGGGCAGCGGAAGCGCTTAAGTATCTGCGTTGAATTCATTTCAAACCCAAGTCTCTTCGTGCTCGACGAGCCGGATTCCGGTCTCGACGGTGTCATGGCACGTGATCTCATGGAGCAGCTTCGGAAGATCGCGAATCAGCAGAAGATCGTCATGGTGATCACCCATACGCCGGACCGTGTCATCGATCTCTTCGATAAGGTCATCGTCCTCGCGAAGAACAGTCAGCATACCGGACAGCTCGCCTTCTATGGAACGATCCCGGAGGCGCGTCAGTTCTTCGGGCGCGACACCATGGAGGACATCATCCTCGCAATCAACCCGGAAAACGAAGGCGGCGAGGGGCTTGCGGATCACTATATCGAGGCCTTCCGGGCCTACCGTGAGGCGGAAGCCGCGAAGGAGACGAAAAGCACGACCACGACGGCACGGCAGGAGGGGAGCACGGATACCTATCGACCGACGCACACCCGCCGTCCAGCCCAGGTGAAGATCTACCTCGGGAAGCTGTTCCGTCTCTTCATCCATGAGCACGACTGGGTACTCCTCCCGCTGTCGGCCATCATCTCGCTCATGGTGGCCTTCGTCGTCGGGAAGAGCCTGTTTGCCAATATGGAGCGCCTGCAGGCGGGTGCCTTCGCCCTCGTCTGCGTCTGCATCTGGAACGGCTTCTTCAATTCCATCCAGGTCGTCTGCCGGGAGCGTGCGATCATCAAGCGGGAGCACCGCGCGGGACTCCATATCAGTGCGTATATCATGGCGCACATGCTGTACCAGGCGCTGATCTGCCTCCTGCAGGTTCTGATTTCCGTCGGCATCTATGTCTGGTACGGCATCCGCTTCCCGGTCGGCAGCATTGTCACAGGAAACTTCCTGGTCGACTTCGCGATGACGCTCTGGATCATCACCTATGCCGCTGACCTCGTCGCACTGATGGTGTCCTGCATCGTGCGCACTACGACCTCGGCGATGACCGTCATGCCGTTCCTGCTCATCGTGCAGCTCGTATTTGCCGGCATCATCTTCCCGTTTGACGGAGGCGCCGCAGAGCTCGTCGAGAAACTGACCATCAGCCACTGGGGCACCGTCGCGATCTGCTCTATCGCCGATTACAACGCGCTGCCGAGCCATGCGCTCTTCGCCTCGATCTATCAGTTTCGGAGCATTCCGGAGGTGCAGAAGATCGTCGATTACATCCAGTCCTCGGATCTCCGAATGAAGATGGATATCCTCTGCGCGAAGCAGATGCAGAATCCGCTCTATGCCGGCACCGTGCAGAACATCTTGAAGAGCTGGGGCGTCATCCTGCTGATCGGCCTCGTCGCCATCGTGGTCGGTATCATCAGCCTCGAGTTCATCGACCGGGATAAGCGATAGTGAATATGTCCGTATCGAAGCTCTAAACGTAGAGGGGCGTTATCTGGTGAAAAAAGGACAGACATGACAGAAAAGCATGCTGGAAAAGCACGGCTGGGCTTGATTGCTTTGTTGACTTTCGTTAAAATACTAGTAAAATATATTCAGTTGATTAAACCAGTTAACTGTAGCAGCATGTCGAATGGGGGAAGACGATGGGACGTGATGGAAAAATAACCATTAAGGACATCGCCGAGATGGCTGGGGTTTCGAAGACGACGGTTTCGTTCTATCTGAACGGGAAAACCGAGAAGATGTCTGAGGAAACCCGTATGAAGATTCAGGAGATCATCCTCCGAACCAACTACCGTCCGAATGTTGCTGCCCGTACACTGAACCAGAAGAAAACGAACCTTATCGGTGTCATCATCGGTGATATCACGAACACCTTCTCAAATAAAATCGTGAAGGGGATCGAGGATACCGCTCGAAAGCATGGCTACCAGACGCTGATCGGAAATTCAGGCTATGATCCGAGGCGGGAGTCCAGCTACGTGAATCGTATGCTGACCCTCGGCGCGGATGGCTTCATCATCCAGCCTACCCCGGGCTTCCATGAGACCTCGAAGCTGATCACGGATCTGAAGAAACCGTTCGTCTACTTCGACAGTAAGGTGTATGAGGATGATTCCTTCTGGGTGAAGACCGATAACTATACGGCGACCCATAAGGCGATGCAGGAGCTGATCGCGCGCGGTTATCAGAACTTCCTGATGATCGGTGCCGATCCGTCGAAGCTGAGTACACGTATCGAACGTTCCTCCGGCTTCATCGACTGTATCACGGAGAGCGGTCTCAGCTTCCAGAGTCTGGAGATCCGCGATGGCGAGATCAACCATGCAGATATTCTCTCCTTCGTGCAGAGAAATCTGAAGGATACGGATGCAACCCTGGTGTATGTTCCGAACTGCTGGGCACTTCCGGAGGTCTGTGATGCATTACAGCCGCTCCGTGATCTGATTCCGCAGAAGCTCGGCATCATCGGTTTCGATAATACCGAATGGGCTTCCTTCTCCAGCCCGAGAATCACGACCATCGTCCAGCCTGCTTACGAGGAGGGACAGAAGGCCGCCGAAATCCTCATCGATCAGATCGAGGAGAAATACGAGGAGAAGTCTCATCAGACGCTTAAGTGCTCTGTACATTGGAGTGAATCAACACTGTAACCCCCTTACAGTGGGATTCCCTTTCTCTCCAACCTACAGAACCTTTAGCTATGCGGGTGGAAGCACTAGCTACGTTTCCGCTCGTGATGGCAGCTGTCAGGTATAAGCAGCCAGGACACTGCCGCATATTAAAACCGCCCGGCACTTTTGTGGTGTGCCGGGCGGTTTTCTATTGCCATGGGAGCCTGGGATGTCAGGAGCTGGCAGTTCAGCTATGGGACCCGCCCTCGACGCGGCTCTGTAAATCCCTGCCCAGCTATGGAAATGCGCGTTCGAATCCGCTATAATGAACGCTATGAAAACGCTTACAGAGAATGAGGCATATCATGTACTATAAATTACTGAAACTGAAAAACCGTGTTTATGATGCAGCTAAGATCGACTGGGACCATATGATGTTCGACCGTTCGGCGATCTGGAAGCTACTGATCCCTCTGATGATCGAAAATCTGCTCGCGAGCTTCATGGGTATGGCGGATTCCATGATGGTCACCCGAATCGGCAGTGCAGCGATCTCGGCCGTTTCCCTCACAGATGCCATCAACAACCTCGTCATCCAGCTTTTTTCCGCGATGGCGACCGGTGGCACGATTCTCTGCTCGCAGTACATCGGCAGCGGTAACCCGAAGAAGGCCAATGCAGCTGCCCGCCAGGTCGTGTTATCGATGACGTCGATCGCCATCGTCATCACGCTCTTTTCGGAGGCCCTGAACACGCAGATCCTCCGACTCGTGTTTGGTAGCGTGGAGCCGGCGGTGCTGTCCGCGGCGGAAACCTACTTCCGCTTTACCGCAGCCTCCTTCCCGTTCCTCGGACTCTATCAGATCGGTGCCGCCTTTTACCGTGCCGGTGGAAACAGCCGCTTCCCGATGAAGGTTTCGGTGATTTCGAACGTGATGAACATCATCGGAAACGCCATCTTCATCTTCGGCTTCGGCTGGGGTGTCGCCGGTGCAGCATTCTCGACCCTGCTGAGCCGTATCCTGGCGGCGATCATCCTCTTCGTGTTCCTGCGGAAGCCGAAGCAGGTCATCGTGATGCGGGATTACCGGATCCGGCCGGATTTCGATATGATCGCGCGTATCCTCGCCATCGGAATCCCGTCCGGCATCGAGAATAGCATGTTCCAGTTCGGTAAGCTCGCCATCCAGTCCTCGGTATCGACCCTCGGCACGACCGCCATCGCGGCACAGGCCATGGCCATCATCTTCGAGAACATCAACGGGATCGGCGGACTCGCGGTCGGCATCGGCCTCATGACGATGGTGGGGCAGACACTCGGTGCCGGGCGGAAGGAGGAGGCGAAGTACTACATCGTCCACCTCATGGATATCTCGAACTGGATCATCATCATCTCCTGTGTCATCACCTTCGTCGCCTGCAGGCCGGTGATGTGGCTCGCCGGGATGGAGCCGGCGGCCGCGAAGATCTGCTACGATATGGTCATCTTCATCACGATCTCGAAAATTCTCGTCTGGGTACCGAGTTTTCTTCCTTCCTATGGACTACGCGCCGCCGGTGATGTACGATTTACGATGATCGTATCCTCGCTGTCCATGTGGATCACAAGAGTCGCGATGGTGACCTATCTCATCCGTGTATGCGGGATGGGTCCGATCGCCGTCTGGATCGGTATGGCGAGCGACTGGTGTGTACGTGGTGTCTTCTTCCTGTATCGTTTTATGAGCGGGAAGTGGCTGTCACACTCGGTGATCGAGCATTCGGCAGAAGAACACAGTCAGGTGTGATGCCACCGGATGTCGGCAGAAGCATTGCCCGGCTGCGCGCTGGGATGCGATCGTATCTCGTCATTTCTATACTATGCATAAATTTGGAGGAGCCCTATGATTCAGGATATTTACCCACATAAGCTGATCAACCACTACGATCCATCGAAGACGGCGAAGCCGGAGAGCTTCGTGCTGAACTTCGCCGGTGCACGCCGGGATGCCGTCTTACTGCGTATGCTGGATACGACGAGCTTCACCTTCCCGACCTTTCAGGAGGTGCAGGCGCAGGGAAACATCCCGGTCGAGGCGAGTCATCTGATCTATCTGTTCACGGTGGACGAGGATGATTACTTCCTCCTGCCGGAGGTCGAGCTGCGCCTTCCGGGCTATACGCGGGCGACCCTGCATGATCTGCGCGAGTCCCTGGCCGGTCCGAAGTGGCGCCAGTTCATCAACAGCACGGCACTGCAGCTCAGCAACTGGTATCATCAGAACCGTTTCTGTGGCAGCTGCGGTTCCCGGACGAAGCTCGGAAAAATCGAGCGTGCGATCCGCTGCCCGCAGTGCGGACGGATCATCTATCCGCGTATCGTACCGGCCGTGATCGTCGGCATCACCCATGGTGATGAGATCATCCTCACGAAGTATGCGCGCGGCTTCGCGCACTACGCGCTCGTCGCCGGCTTTACGGAGATCGGGGAGACCCTCGAGGAAACCGTACAGCGGGAGGTGATGGAAGAGGTCGGTCTGAAGGTGAAGAACATCCGCTACTATAAGTCACAGCCGTGGGGCATCGTCGATGATATCCTGATGGGCTTTTTCTGTGATGTGGATGGCGATCCGACGATCACGATGGATCAGAGCGAGCTGAAGCTGGCCTCCTGGTTTAAGCGAGAGGAGATCGTCTTGCAGCCGGATGATTTCAGTCTGACGAATGAGATGATGTGCCTCTTTAAGGAGGGAAAGGAGCCGAGAGCGTGAAGAAGATACTGCTTTTATGTACCGGGGGCACGATCGCCTCGGTGAAGACGGAGGACGGTCTGAAGCCGGCGTTGACCGCGGAGGAGCTGCTGAGCTACGTACCGGAGGTGAAGCGCTTCTGCGACGTGGATGTGCTCCAGGTCTGTAACATTGACTCGACCAACATGGCACCGGAGGTCTGGGGACAGATCGTGCATGCGGTCAATGAAAACTACGATCGCTACGATGGCTTCGTCATCACGCATGGTACGGACACCATGGCCTACAGCTCGGCGGCCCTCAGCTATATGATCCAGAACGCGCGGAAGCCGATCGTGATCACAGGCTCACAGAAGCCGATCAACATCGACGGTACCGACGCGAAGGCTAATCTGCGGGACAGTATCATCTATGCCTGCGACAGCTACTCTCAGAACGTGTCGCTCGTGTTCGACGGCAATGTCATCGCCGGTACGCGGGCGAAGAAGATGATGGCACGCTCGTTTAACGCGTTTCACAGTGTAAATTTCCCGGTGCTGGCGCGGATTCAGGATGGGCATATCATCCGCTATATTCCGTATGAGCCGATCCGGAAGCCGGTCGAGTTTCAGGAGACGGTGTCGGATGCGATCTGCATCATGAAGCTGATTCCGGGCTCACGTCCGGAGCTGCTGGCGTACCTCTTCGATAATTATGACTGCATCGTCATCGAGTCCTTCGGCGTCGGTGGTATCCCGGGCCAGCTGCTCGACAAGTTCTATGCCGAGATGGAGAAGTGGGCGGCGAAGGGAAAGTTCATCGTGATGGCGACGCAGGTCGTGAATGAGGGCTCCAACATGGAGATCTACCAGGTCGGCCAGAAGGTGAAGAAGGATTTTAATCTCATCGAGGCCTACGATATGACCCTCGAGGCGACGATCACGAAGCTCATGTACCTGATGGCGCGCTATCCGAAGGATTACGAACAGATCCGGAAGGGCTTCTATACACCAGTGAACAACGACATCCTCTGCGCGTTCGAGGAAGCATAAGAAAAACCCGCTACGGACGACCGCGGCGGGTTTTTCTGTATCATGCCATCGGGAGCTCGACACGGAAGGTGTTGATGCCATCTTCGGATTCGGCCCAGATGCGGCCTTTATGTGCCTTCACGATGTTGTCGGCGATCGAGAGGCCGAGGCCGTAGCTGTGGTTCATCGCACGGGCTTCGTCGATGCGATAGAAGCGCTGGAAGATCTTCTTCAGATCCTCCAGGCTGATCGCGTCCCCTGGATCCGCGACGCTCAGCAGGCAGTGGTGCGCGCCGCTTTTCTGGAGCGTCACCTGGACCGTGCCGTGCGGGGCCGAATATTTCTGCGCGTTGTCGAGGAGGATCTCGACGACCTGCTTCAAGTGCTGTGTCGAGCCATGGACCGTGATGCCGTCGGTGATGTCCTCGGCGAGCGTCAGGCCCTTTTCGAAGAAGAGAGCGTCGAAGGTGAGCAGCTCGTCGGAAACGAGGCCCGACAGGTCGATGTTCGTAAGCGGCATTTTCTGGATGGCCCCGTTATCGACACGGGCGAGCTGCAGGAGGCTCTCCACGAGGCCGCGCATCTGGTTCGACATCGTCAGGATATTATCGACGAACTGCGCCTTATGCGCTTCATCGAAACGCGGAGATTTCAGCATCTCCGCATCGGTCAGGATGACGGTGAGCGGTGTCTTCAACTCATGGGAGGCATCGGAAACGAACTGCCGCTGCTGTGCCCAGGCTTCCTCGACCGGGCGTACCGCCCAGCGCGCGAAGAAGATGCTGATGACGAGGAAGCTGGCGAAGCTGCCGAGCCCGATGATGACGCAGGTCCGGTAGAGGCTTCGCATCGTCGCGATCTCGGAGGAGATATCCGCAAAAACGATGATCTGACCGTCTGCGGCCACCGGATCTTCGTCCGGCACCTGTTTGTCAAACCACCTTTTTACGCTGCACCGATAGTAGCGGAGATTATAGTCGTGGAGATCGCCGACCTTTTCTTCACTGGCGGTCGCCGCGCTGACGAGCTCCTCGAGGACGGCTTCCGAGCCTTCCTTCGTCAGATCATAGTAGTCGCCATCCGTGTCGACGATCTTCCCATCCGCGTCGATCTGCACACGGAAGAACGGAAGCTGCACGTTCATCTCCCTGTTTTCGTCCCTCCGCTTCGGATTACGGTCCGAGCGGGTGCCCATCGGGGCATTGGCGACGCTTTCCATCATGCGGAAGCCGTCCTCCCGGATACGGGAGTGGGTCATGTGTACGACGAGCCCGAAGATGATGATCAGCATCGTGCAGACGATGACCATCATGATCGATACGAAGCGGATGCGGAGCTTTCGAATCATGTCCATGGTTCAGACCTCCACTTTCAGCTGCAGATCCTGGACGCGATCAGGGCCGTAAATTCTACTGCTTCTTTTCATCACTCATCCCTCCAGTTCCAGATGATAGCCGAGCCGGCGCGCGGCGACGATCTGCACATTCGAGCCGATGGAGTGCAGCTTCTTCCGGAGAAAGCCGACATACACCTCGACATGGTTCTCGACGGCATCGGAATCGAAGCCCCAGACCTTCTGGAGGATGGCCTCCTTCGACAGATTCTTTTCCTTCTGCTGCATCAGCATACGCATCACATCAAACTCCTTCGCACTCAGGCGGAGAGACTTTTCTTCACATAAAAGCGTACTCGTCGAGAGATCGAGGGTCGTGTTTCCGAAGCTGAGGGTATCGACTTCGGCACCCTGTCGGCGAAGCAGCGCATGGATGCAGGCGAAAAGCTCGCGTGCATCG
The DNA here is from genome assembly GCA_934229835.1 of uncultured Oribacterium sp. Lineage (GTDB taxonomy): Bacteria > Bacillota > Clostridia > Lachnospirales > Lachnospiraceae > Oribacterium. The sequence goes on from CAKQED010000033.1 coordinate 18,024, forward strand.
AAGGGCTTCGTCAGGTAGTAGTCCGCCCCGGAATCGAGACCCTGTACACGGTCCATCAGCTCGGACTTCGCTGTCAGCATGAGAATCGGGGTGTTGATGTGCTGCTGGCGGAGTCGCTGCGCCACCTGATAGCCATTCATCCTCGGCATCATGACATCCAGGATGATGAGATCATAGACCCCGGTCTCGGCATAATCGACCCCGGCCTCCCCATCATACACCGCCTCGGCCTGATAGCCCTGCTCCGTCAGCAGATCCCGGATCGAATCTGCGAGGAGCTTTTCATCTTCTACGATTAATATTTTCATCTTTTATCTCCTTAAAGCCGAGGCCCTCGGGGGCCTCGGCTCAACTGTGCCTTTTCAGATGCATTTTACTGTGTGTAACTGAAAGTGTGCTGAAACTTCCTGATTCATTTATCTACATATTATACAAGTGCGGGCCTTCTGTCGAAGGAAATCACAGAAGCTTCACACTTTTCTGAAAAGAATTCAGCATCATTTCAGCTTTCTTTTTTAGAATGCCTCATGTACATCCCAGAGTGCTGGGATCTGGGGGCTTCCGTAAGGATGCCCGGTATATACGTCCTTCATCGCAGGCGTGTGGTGAAGGATATAAAGGAAGCATCTTAAGGCGCGGCAGCAGTGATCAGGCCGCATATAGAAAAGGAGCAGTTATGAATAGATATCTGATGCGTGGCGCGATTGCAGCGATGACGGGCGTCGTCACGGTGGTGGCGGGCATGCCGATGTGTGCGCTGGCCTCGACGACGCTGGAGCAGCGGAAGAAGGCGCTGGTGAGTGCCGGGATCATCGATAATTTCGATGTGAGTCTGAATCCGGTCATCGTGTCGCGTGCGGAGTTTGCGAAGATGCTGGTGCATGCCTCGAGCTATGCGACGAACGTCGCAGCGGAGTCCAATGTTTCCGTCTTCAGTGATGTGCTACAGAGCTCACCGTACGCCGGCTATATACGGATCGCGACCTCGAAGGGCTGGATGAGCGCCTACCTCGGTGGCAGCTTCAAGCCGGAGCAGGGCATCAAGCTCGCGGAGGCGGAGAAGGCGATGCTGACACTGCTCGGCTATACGAGCGATCAGTTCAGCGGCAACATCGTCGCGAACCGGAATGCGAAGGCCATCGCCATCGGTCTCACGGATCGGGTCAGCACGAACGTGAATGACGAGCTGACCTATGAGGACTGTGTCTACATGTTCTACAATCTGCTGATGGCGAACACCGCTGAGAACGATGGGAAGACGAAGAGCAGTCAGACGATCTACGGTTCGCTGTTCGGCTTCACGCTGTCCGACAGCAACGAGCTGAACCTGCTCGATACGCTGTCTGCGAACCTGAACGGTCCGCATGTCCTGAAGTCCGGCAAGAGCCTGAACTCGATTCTTCCATTTAATAAGAGCGTTGCCAGCTGCTATCTGAACGGGGAGACCTCCAGCGTGGATGCCATCGAGGACGAGGCGACGAGCTGTGCTGTGGTCGTGTACTACAATACCTCGACGAAATCGGTCTATGCCTACTCAGAGTCGGGCAATGCAGACAGCACCATGGGTACAGCGACGGGCACGGTCGATCAGATCTACTACAGCTCGAGTCAGATCATGACCCCGACGCAGGTGGAGATCGGCGGCGAGACCTACAACATCAACAACTCGGATATGCAGTACGCGTTCTCGATCTACGGTTCCATCGATACCTCGGATGAGATCACCATCGTCTGGGATCTCGATCAGAGCGGTGCGAAGGAAGTCATCGCGATCGCATAAATATAAAAAATGGAGAGAAGATGAAACAGATTTTTTCGTTTAAAAAGAAGGAGAAGGGCACGGAGACGAAGCCGGTGAAGAAGCTCGTCTTCGGAGCAGTGCTCCTCGTGGCCGTCGCAGGCGGTGCCTTCTTCGTATATCAGAAGAAGGCCGCAAGCTCGAGTAAGAAGGAAACCAATGTACGGACCGGCACGGTGACACGGCAGACCATCCAGCAGTCGCTGTCCAGCTCCGGCACGATTTCGCCGAAGAACAGCTATACGATCACCTCGATGGTCGAGGGCAAGGTCATCTCGGCGGATTTTAATGAGGGCGATCAGGTCACGGAGGGACAGGTGCTGTATCAGATCGATGCCTCGTCCATGACCTCGAAGCTGAACTCAGCGACGAGCTCCCTCAAGCGTGCACAGGAAAGCTACAACGATGCGATGAAGGATTATAACTCCGCCGTCGCGGATTACAGCGGAAACACCGTGAAGTCGACCGTCTCCGGCTATATCAAGACGTTGAAGATCCGGGCGGGCGATCAGGTATCCGGGAGCACGGAGATCGCGGAGATCTACAACGACAGCGTGATGGAGGTGGATATCCCGTTCCTTTCCGTCGAGGCTGCACAGATTCCGGTGGGCAGCACCGCGACACTGACGCTCTCGGATACCCTCGAGGAAATCAGCGGTACCGTCACCTCCGTCGATCAGCTGGATACGACCCTCACCGGTGGACAGCTCGTCCGCTATGTCACGGTGCAGGTGACAAATCCGGGTGGTCTCACGAGCGATATGTACGCCACCGCGAGCATCAACGGCATCAACTCCTGTGGTGACGGTGCCTTCCAGCCGATCCAGAACGTCACGCTGCGGGCGGGCGATCTTTCGGGCTCCGTCACCGTCAAGAAGCTGCTCGTCAGTGCCGGTGACTATGTGAACGTCGGTACGGCCATCTTCTCGATGGATGCCGAGGATGCGAGCGACATCCTGAAGACCTATAAGAACAAGGTCAACGATGCGAAGTCCTCCCTCGAGAATGCGCAGTCGAACCTCGACACGACGACCGACAATTACGAAAACTATACGATCACCGCACCGATTTCCGGTACCGTCACGACGAAGAACGTGAACGCCGGCGAGAATGTGCAGAACGGTAACTCCGCGACCGCACTCGCCGTCATCTACGACCTTTCCGAGGTCACCTTCGAGATGAACATCGATGAGCTCGACATCTCGAACGTGAAGGTCGGCCAGAAGGTCGAGGTCACGGCAGATGCCTTCGAGGGCCAGACCTTCGAGGGCACCGTCACGAAGGTGTCCATGGAGGGTACGGCGGCGAACGGCGTCACCTACTATCCGGTTACCGTCACGATGACGGAGTACGGTGGTCTGCTCCCGGGCATGAACGTCACCGGCGTCATCATCCTCGATGAGGCGGCGGATGCACTCGCGATTCCGGTGGATGCCCTCCAGCGTGGCAACAAGGTCTATGTGAAGGATTCCACGACGTCGAAGAAGGCCGAGGCTTCCACTCAGGGTGTCGCTGCAGCAGGTGATGACAGGCCAGAAGACACTGCGGATGACAAGTCGGAAGGAAATGCAACGGGCCAGAAGCCGACGAATAAGGGCACTGGCGAGAACGGAAAGTCCGACGATAAAAACGCGAAGAGCAGCAATGTGCCGGAGGGCTTCCATGAAGTTACAGTTACCACGGGTCTCACCTCCGACGAGTACGTCGAGATCCTGTCCGGTGATCTCTCCGAAGGCGATGAAGTCTATATCTCACAGTCCAGCGTCAGCAGCTCGACCGACATGATGATGCCAGGCATGGGCGGTGGCATGGGTGGTGGTAACCCAGGCGGCGGTAGTAATCGTGGCGGCGGCATGGGTGGCGGCCCAGGTGGCGGCGGTCCGATGGGCTAAATGAGGTGATGATATGAGTGTGATAAATCAAGTCGACGAATACGCCGAAAATCACGAGGAGATCGCGAAGCTGCGGGCCGCCCAGGCGGCCCAGGGCGTCGATGGCGCAGCCGGACCCTTCATCCCGGAAGAGCATGACGGGGAGGTGCCCTTCCTGCAGCTCGAAGACATCTATAAAATCTACCAGATGGGTTCCGAGGAGGTGCATGCGAACGATGGCATCAGCGTGAACATCTATCATGGTGAGTTCGTCGCGATCGTCGGCAAGTCCGGCTCCGGCAAGTCGACCCTTATGAACATCATCGGTGCACTGGATGTACCCAGCAAGGGGCAGTACCTGATTCAGGGAGTAGATACCTCTCACATGAGCGACGACGAGCTGGCGGCGATCAGGAATCATAAGATCGGCTTCATCTTCCAGCAGTATAACCTCCTTCCGAAGGATAATCTCGTGGACAATGTTTGTCTGCCACTTCTATATGCCGGACTCTCGAAGTCGGATCAGCGGAAGCGGGCGATGAAGCAGCTCGAACGTGTCGGGCTCGCTGACAAGTGGATGCAGCATCCGTCCCAGCTCTCCGGTGGTCAGCAGCAGCGTGTATCCATCGCCCGTGCCCTCGCCGGTGATCCGGAGCTGATCCTCGCCGACGAGCCGACCGGTGCGCTGGACAGTAAAACCTCCCGGCAGGTGCTGGGATTTCTACAGAATATTAATCAAGACGGGACGACCGTCGTCATGATCACACACGATAATGCGCTGGCCCTCGAGGCGAAGCGCGTGATTCGTATCTCGGACGGTCGGGTCGTCTTCGATGGGAAAACGGAGGACTATGCTAAATTCATTTAAACTTGCACTGAAAAGCATATGGTCAAACCGAATGCGTTCGTTTCTGACGATGCTCGGCATCATCATCGGCGTCGCTGCCGTCATCATCCTGGTCGGCATCGTCAATGGTGAAATGTCGTATATGACCGAAAGCTTCTCCTCCATGGGTACGAATCGTATCACGGTCAATGTCATCAATCTTCGGACGCGTTCTGTCGATGTCGATGACATGTACAGCTTCCTCGAAGAGAATTCAGAATACTTCTCTTATATGTCGCCGACGGTCACCGTCAGCGCGACGGTAAAGGTTGGTAATGAAAACTCGACGTCGACACAGACGACCGGTGTGTCGGAGGATCATCTGAGCATCCTGGACGAGAATCTGCTGAGCGGTCGATTCATCCAGTATGCGGATATCGCCGCACGGCAGAAGGTAGCGGTCATCGGCTACTACATCGCCACCACCTACTACGGCTCGGCGGATGCTGCCGTCGGACAGAAGATCAGTGTAAACGGAGAGAAATATGAAATCGTCGGTGTCATCGAGCGACAGACCTCAGAGAGCGAAGAGCTGAGTGCGGGTGGTTCGGATGACACGCTCTACATTCCGTACACGGCAGCCGTTAAGCTTTCACGAAACGGGTCGGTAAACAATTATACCTTCTGTGTACGGGATGAATACGTCGATCAGGCTACAACGATCAAAACCTATATCGAGGATTATCTTTATACGATTTTTAAGGACGATGACCTCTATACCGTCACCGCGATGAGTGAGCTCCTCGATTCCATGAACGAGATGATCGGCACCATGTCGATGATGCTCGGCGGTATCGCCGGTATCTCCCTCCTGGTTGCGGGTGTCGGTGTCATGAACATCATGCTCGTCTCCGTCACGGAGCGTACGCGTGAGATCGGTATCCGAAAGGCGCTCGGAGCAAAGCGTCGGACGATTCTCTCGCAGTTCGTCATCGAGGCAGCGGTCACCAGTTCGATGGGTGGTTTCATCGGCATCGCCGTCGGTTTCATCGGAACGAGTGCCGCCGGAAAGATCATGGGGATCGATGCCTCGCCGACCTTCCTTTCGGTACTGGTCTCCTTCATGGTCTCTGTGATGATCGGCCTTATCTTCGGTTATCTTCCGGCCCGTCGTGCCGCGGCGCTGAACCCGATCGACGCACTCCGCTCGGATTGATGTAACCGTCAGGCAGGCCGGGGACCCGGAGGGGCGGCAACGGAGGCACAGTACTCCGAGACCGGTTCAATCTAAGCCGGGGACCCTAAGCGGCAC
>CAKQED010000034.1:0-23191 GCA_934229835.1 uncultured Oribacterium sp.
CCTTCGGCTTCAGAAGATGGATGTCTGAGGTGTCGCTGTCCTCTCTGAAATCACCATCCTGCTCGTTCAGGATCTCCTCGCAGAGCTCGACACACTCGTCACAGATATAATTATTATTTAAACCGGCGATAAGCTTATGTACCTGCTTCGCCGATTTACCGCAGAAAGAACAGCGGATTTTATCGTCTGGTTTCATTTGCATGAATGCAGTCCTCTCGTTCTGGTTAGTCTGATGATGCTGCTACCGGTACTCAGTTCCGTACCTCAGCTGCTTCGCGTGATTCGAAGATATGATCGACGATGCCGTACTCCAGCGCCTGCTGTGCCGTCATCCAGTGATCACGCTCCGTATCCTCCATCACCTTCTCCACCGGCTGTCCGCAGTTCGCTGCGAGGATCTCCGCCATGTGCTTCTTTGTACGAAGGATCCACTCTGCCGTGATCTGGATCTCCGTCGCCTGGCCCTGTGCACCGCCTGACGGCTGGTGAATCATGACCTCAGCGTTCGGAAGGATCATACGCTTGCCCTTCGTACCGCCGGCCAGGAGGAAGGCGCCCATCGATGCAGCCATGCCGACACAGATGGTGGATACATCGCACTTGATGTAACGCATGGTATCATAGATCGCCATACCGTCCGTGATCACGCCACCCGGGCTGTTGATGTACAGGCTGATGTCCTTATCCGGATCCTCGGACTCGAGGTACAGAAGCTGTGCGACGACGAGGGAAGCGGTATCATGATTCACTTCATCCCCGAGGAAGATGATACGCTCATTCAGAAGACGGGAGAAGATGTCATAGGAACGCTCTCCTCTGGATGTCGACTGAATGACATACGGAATCGTTGTAATATCTCTAGGTGTTAAATTCATAATGAAACCTCCCTATGAATCTTAAAAAAAGGCGGTGCAGTTACCTGCACCGCTAAAAATCTTTAAATCTTCGATGAAGCGATACAGGAATTACTCCTCAGTCTTCTCCTCGTCCTCAGCAGCCTTCTTGGACTTCTTCTCTGCCTTTACAAGGTTCGCCTCAGCTACGAGCATATCGATGGTCTCCTGGAAAGCGATCTCTCTCTTCATGCTCTCCTTCTGCTCCTCGGAAACCGTCTTCTTGAGGTCATCATACTCCATCTTGTACTGCTCTGCGATCTTCTTGAACTCCTCATCTACACGCTCGTCAGCGACGGTGATGTTCTCCTTCTCCATGATGGCTTCGATAACAAGGGAAGTCTTGAGATTCTTCTCAGCGCTCTCCTTCATCTGGTCCTTGATCTGCTCTACGGTCTGGCCGGTGATCTTGAGATACTGATCCATCGGGATGCCCTGCTGAGCAAGTCTGGTCTGGTAATCATAGAGCATGTTGTCCAGCTGTGCCTCAAGCATCGGTGCCGGGATCTCTACGGAAGCGTTCTCAACGACCTTTGCGATGACATTTCTCTCATTGGTCGTGGTTGCAGCCTTCTCCTTCTCCTCCTTCAGGGTCTTCTTCAGATCCTTCTTATACTCATCGAGGGTGTCGAACTCAGAAACCTCGGATGCGAACTCGTCGTCTGCAGCCGGAACCTGCTTCTCCTTGACAGCCTTGATGGTGGTTACGAAAAGTGCTTCCTTACCTGCGAGATCCTTTGCGCCGTAGTTCTCCGGGAAGGCAACCTTAACATCGACGGTCTCACCAGCCTTGTGACCGATCAGCTGATCCTCGAAGCCCGGGATGAAGGTGCCGGAGCCGATAGTCAGCGGGTAATCCTCGCCCTTGCCGCCTTCGAACTCAACGCCGTCTACGGAGCCCACGAAATCGATGGTTGCGATATCATCCTTCTTGATCTCACGCTCAACCTCAACGACACGTGCATTCTTCTCAAGTTCAGCAGCCAGTTTCTCGTTGACTTCCTTTGCACTTACCGTGGTCTCTGCCTTCTCTACTGTAACGCCCTTATACTCACCGAGGGTAACCTCCGGCTTTACAGCAACGGTTGCTGTGTAGATCACGTTCTGATCCATACCGATCTGCTCTACGCCGATCTCCGGTCTGGAAACGATCTCGAGGCCGGACTCCTTCGCAGCCTCCGGATAGGTCTTATCAAGAATCTCATTGAGCGCATCCTCGAAGAATACCTGTGGTCCGTACATCTTCATGATCATCTCCTTCGGTGCCTTGCCCTTACGGAAACCAGGAAGATTGAACTTGTTACGGTTCTTCTTGTATGCTACATCGATGGCCTTTAAAAACTCAGCATTGTCCACCTCAACGGTCAGCTTAGCCATATTCTTCTCAAGATTTTCAACTTTAACGCTCATTAAGAGTACCTCCGAAACTTTCGTTTTATATATTATGCAAACGCACAGGGGAAATGCGCATACTTCTCCCATGAGTCAACATATCCGAGTCAAGAGTATAGCACGTAAAAAAGTCCCACGCAAGGATTTTAAAAAAAGAGAGCCGGACATTTCTGTCCGACCCTCTGTCTATGCGGATTACTCCTCGTCTACGCGCTCAGCCTCAGCCTTGCCTACAGCCTCGATGTCAACGTCTGCAACATCGAGATCCTCCTTGCGCTCCGGCTCAGAAAGAGCCTTCATGCTCAGGGAAATCTTGTGGCTGTCTACGTCGAGATCGACGATCTTCGCCTCGATCTCCTGGCCAACCTCGAGAACGTCTGACGGCTTGTTCACATGCTCTCTGGAAATCTGAGATACGTGAAGAAGTGCATCGATGCCCTTCTCAAGCTCTACGAATGCGCCGAAGTCGGTCATACGTGCAACCTTGCCGCTTACAACCGTACCAACAGCGAACTTGGTCTCTGCATCCTTCCACGGGTTCTCATCCGGGAACTTACGTGTAAGAGCGATTCTCTCACCGTTGATCTCCTTAACAAGTACCTTAACCTCCTGGCCGGACTTGAAAAGCTTCTTCGGGTTCTCGATACGGCCCCAGGACATCTCGGAGATATGAAGGAGACCATCAGCGCCACCGAGATCGATGAATGCACCGAAATCAGTAAGGTTCTTAACAACACCGGTACGAACATCGCCGACCTGAAGCTCACTGAAGAGCTTGTCGTGCTGCTCCTTCTTCGTAGCGGCCATAAGCTGCTTACGATCACCGATGACTCTGCGCTTCATCGGATTGAACTCAGTGATCACAAACTGGATATCCTGACCCTGATACTTGGTGAGATCTCTCTCGAAGGTATCAGATACGAGGGATGCAGGGATAAATACACGTGCACCATTTACCTCAACATTCAGGCCGCCCTTGACAACCTGAACAACCTTGCCGGTAAGAACGGTCTGGTTCTCAAATGCATCCTTGAGCTCTTCGGAAGCCTTGGAAGCAAGAGCCTCTCTGTGAGAAAGAACAACCTGTCCCTCTCCATCGTTTACCTTCTTTACCTTGCACTCGATTTCATCGCCGACATTGACTACTGTGGTGAGGTCTACAGTGTTATCTGCGCTGTAATCACTTCTGGTCATGATACCATCGGACTTGTACCCAATGTTGAGTGCAATCTCGTCTGGCTTTACACTAATAACCTTACCAGTAACAATCTCCCCTGCATGAATAGACTTTAATGATGCGTCAAGCATCTGTTCAAAACTCATCTCTGACATAATTTTGAACCTCCTCAATAATTTCTTTCGGGGTGCTTGCCCCAGCTGTAATACCTACGTTTTGAACCGCTTCATCCTGAACGAAGTTAAGATCTCCAACCGTTTGTATCAACTGGGTGTTACGACACTGGTCTTTACAAATCTCAAAAAGTTTCTTCGTGTTGGAGGAACTGCGTCCCCCAATGACAATCATGGCGTCGGACTGTTTCGCTAGTTCCTTCGCCTCCGACTGTCGCTCAAACGTTGCGTTGCAAATCGTATTAATAGCATTAACATAATAATGCTTTTTTTTCAAAATATCAATAATTAGTTTGAATTTATCGATATTAAACGTGGTTTGTGACACAACAACCACGCTTCTGCCCTCTCCGTTTGGTAATTTTTCAGCGGTTTCGATGTCCGGAATCGCTGAAATGCCGCCTTCCGCCCAGCCCATGATGCCGATCACCTCCGGATGCTCCGGGTTTCCGGTCACGAAGACCTCTTCCCCGGCTGCCGTGTGCTGTTGCACGAGGCGCTGGATCTTCTGAACGAAGGGGCACGAAGCATCGACGGCTTCGACCCTCTGCTTCTGAAGCAACTCATAGATGTGCTTCGGCACCCCATGCGCACGGATGATGACGATGCCGTCGTGAAGCGTCGCAAGCTCCTCCTCGGATTCGAGTACCTGCACGCCCTCTGCGGCGAGTTTCTGAATCACGGTTTCATTATGCACGATCGGTCCGTACGTATAGATCGAACGCTGTTCATCGAGCGGTTTTTCATGCACCTCCTCGAGTACGCGGTACACGGTATCAACCGCGCGCTGCACGCCGAAGCAGAAACCGGCGGTTTTTGCAAGTGTTACCTTCATATCGCGCCGACCTCAATGCTGCATACAGATCTCGAGGATACGGTCGATCGTCTCATCGATGGTCAGTGTCGAGCTGTCGACGAGCACCGCCTCCGGAACCTGGATGAGTGGGGAATGCTGACGATGCATATCGCGGTCATCCCGCGCACGGATCTCTGCCTCGACCTCTGCGATGTCACAAAGCTCTCCCTTTTCACGCAGTTCGTTCGCACGACGACGTGCGCGCTCCTCGACGGATGCAGTGAGATAGATCTTCGTATCGGCATTCGGAAGCACCTTCGATGCGATATCCCGGCCATCCATCACGACCGAGGTATGCTCCGCCAGGCTCTGCTGCAGCTTCACCATCTTCTCCCGCACGGCCGGATACTGGGACACCGTGGATGCGGCATCCCCGACCTGCTGGGTACGAATCCGGGTGGAGACATTGGCGCCGTTCAGGAAGACCTGCTGAGCGCCTTCCTCATCATAGGCGATCGTGATGTCGATGTCGCGCACCGCCTCCGACACGCGCGCCTCATCCGTGAGGGCGATGGCCTCGTCGAGGCAGAACAGACCGACGGCACGATACATGGCACCGGTATCGATGTAAACATAGCCGAGTTCTCGCGCTACGGCCTTCGCAATCGTCGACTTGCCGGCACCTGCCGGGCCATCGATGGCAATACTATATGGCATAACAGCCTCCTTTAAATTATGATTTGATGCAGTTCGGTCGCCACCCCTCCGGGGTTCTTTACCTGAACAGCCACTTAATCCAGTGCTTCAGCGGCGGACTTACCGGCGAGGTGGCCGGTGGAGAAGGCCATCTGCATATTGAAGCCGCCGGTATAGCCGTCGACGTCGATGACCTCGCCGGCGAAGTACAGTCCCTTCACCTTCTTCGCTTCCATCGTTTTCGGATTCAGCTCCTTCACAGCGACGCCACCCTGGGTGACGATGGCCTCCTTGAAGCTGCCGGTACCGCGGATCGTGAAGCTGAAATCCCGGATGAGGGCCGCGATCTTCTTTCGTGTCTCGCGGTCGACCTCGGTGACCTTTCGATTGATATCCACGCCCTGCGCGGCGAGTCGTGCCGTGAAAACCGGAATCAGCTGCGATGGGAGGAGCTCGGAAAACGCATTCCGCAGTTCTTTATTCCGATAGGTATCGAAATCCCGGAGCAGGCGACGGTCGAGCTCTGCATCCTCCAGCGCCGGCTTCAGGTCGATATGCACGGTGAGGAGCTTCCACTTTTTATGATCGGAAGCATTGACCAGCTTCGTTACGACCGCCGATGCCGAGATGATCACCGGTCCACGCAGTCCGCTCTCCATAAACTCGAGCTCACCGAAGTCCCGGTAGTAGCTCTTTCCATCCTCGTCCCGGATATCGATCGCGATGTTCCGGAGACTTAAGCCCTTCAGACGGTAGGCATCCGGTTCATGCACCTCGAGGGCGACGAGGGACGGATAGGTTTCCGTCACCTGGAGACCAGCCTCCTCAGCGAAGCGATAGCCATCACCGGTAGAGCCGGTCGACGGATAGCTGCGGCCGCCGGTCGCGACAATCACCGCATCCGCCGGCAGGAAGCCACGATCCGTCACCACACCACGGACCTGCCCGTCCCGAAGCTCGATCTTCTTCACCTCGGTCTTATAGCGGATCTCGACGCCCAGCTTCTTGATAGAGTGCTTAAGTGCATCCGTGATGCTGTAGGCATGATCCGATACAGGAAAGACGCGGTCGCCACGCTCGACCTTCGTCCGGCAGCCGTGCGCCTCCAGCAGATCGATCGTATCCTGATTCGTGAAGTCATACAGTGCCGAGTACAGAAAACGCGGATTCGTCACATACTGCGGAAAGAAATCCTCGATGGCCACCGCATTCGTCAGATTGCCGCGCCCCTTTCCCGTGATGAAGATCTTTTTTCCAAGCTTATCATTCTTTTCTATTAAAACCACGTCGGCGTCCGCCGCGTTTTCCCTCGCCGCGATCGCCGCCATCAGTCCGGCAGCTCCGCCGCCGATCACAATTATTCTCATCGTTTTATCCTCGCTCCGCGCATTATATCATATGTCCGGGCATGATAAAAGTCCCGGAGGCCGCTGCCCTCCGGGACTTATGTGAAACGTTCATATCATTTAGCGCTCATGACGAACATCTTGTAGATGGCACGGATGGCCTTCTCGAAGTCCTCGTTCCGTACACCGATGATGATGTTGTACTCACTGGAGCCCTGGTCGATCATCTTGATGTTGATGTACTCATGGGCGAGTGCTGAGAATACACGACCGGCCACACCACGGGATGACTTCATGCCACGTCCGACGACCGCGATCAGAGCGATGTCCGACTCGAGCTCGATGAGGTCCGGATTCACGGCACGCTGGATGCCGTTCAGGATCTTCTGCTCGCAGTGCTCGAGCTCCTCCTGATGGATGACGAGGGTCATCGTATCGATACCGGACGGGATGTGCTCGAAGGAGATGTTGTTATCCTCGAGAACGGAAAGAAGCTTCCGGGCGAAACCGATTTCCGAGTTCATCATCGCCTTTTCGATGTTGATCGCACAGAAATCCTTCTTGCCGCTGACACCAGTGATGATGAAGCGCGGCTTCTTCAACGTATTCTGCACGATGAGCGTACCATGATCCTCCGGACGGTTCGTATTCTTGATCTGGATCGGGATACCCTCACGGCGTACCGGGAAGATCGCGTCCTCATGCAGTACACCGGCACCCATGTAGCTCAGCTCACGAAGCTCACGGTAGGTGATGTAATCGATGACCTCCGGATTCGGCACGATGCGCGGATCCGCAACGAGGAAGCCGGATACATCCGTCCAGTTCTCATAGAGATCGACATGCTCTGCTGCCGCCAGCAGCGAACCGGTTACATCCGAACCACCACGGCTAAAGGTAACGACCTCCCCCTTTTCGTCGGCACCATAGAAGCCAGGGAATACCGCATAATCGATATCCTTCAATGCTGCGCGAATGCCCTCTTCCGTCTTCTGGTAATTACAGCTCCGGTCCTCCTTGAAGACGAAGCAGCTTGCAGAATCGATGAAGCTGAAGCCGAGATAGGCCGCCATCAGCTTCGCATTCAGAAACTCACCGCGGGAAGCCGCATAGTCACGGTCTGCACCCGCCTTGAGATCCTGCTCGATCCGATCGAAGTCCGCTGCCAGACTGAAATCCAGCCCGAGGCCGTCAATGATCTCCTGATAACGATCCTTGATCGTCTGAAGCGTCTCCTGGAACTTCTTCTCATCTGCGACTGCATCCTGGAGACGATAGAGAAGATCGGTCACCTTCGTATCGCCGGAAGCCCGCTTACCTGGTGCCGAAACCACGATATAGTGTCTCGACTTATCAGAAAGAACGATGTCCTTTACTTTTCTGAACTGTTCTGCGGAGGCACAGGAGCTTCCGCCAAATTTTGCAACCTTGATCATTTCGTACTCCCTTCAAATCTGGCATATTTCCGCATTATATCATCGAGGTCCCAAATGCACAATATAATTAATACTCATAAGAACTATAGCAGGGCCTGAAAGCCCTGCTATAAAGTCACTCGTTTCTTATCGCTGCCAACGGACTCAGCTTCATCGCACGCGCCGCCGGAACATACCCGGCGATCGTGCCGACCGCGATGGCGAAGCCGATCGCGAAGGCCGCGAGCCAGAGCGGAATGCTGGACAGCCCGCCCGTCGAGCCGGAGCCGAACATCATGGAACCGGCATTTTTCGTAAAGAAATTGATGATATAGGAAATCAGATAGCTGACAGCGAGTCCCGCGATACCACCCATGAGCCCGATCATACCGGATTCACAGAGGAACATGTTCCGGATATCCGGCATCGCACAGCCGAGCACCTTCATAACACCGATTTCCTTCGTCCGCTCATAGATCGACATCATCATGGTATTCATGATCCCGATCGCCGCGACGAGGAGCGATACGCCGCCGATACCACCGAGCACGAGCTGCACCATATTGAGCTGCTGCTGCGCCTGCTTCAGCCACTCCATACTGGAGCTCACACTGAAGCCCATGTCTGAGATCTGCTTCTGCACGGCACTGACGTTATCCATGTCATCGACGAACACATAGACATTGTTGTATACATAGTACGGATACGGCTTCCCGTTTTTATTCGTCCTCGGATTCGGCACCAGCGCCTTCTTATAGATTTTCTTCAGAAAACGCTTCAGACTGTCGATGTCCGTGTAGACATTATACGAGCCATCCGACCAGTCCTCGGCACCGCCCTTCATGATCCCGGCCACCGGGAAGATGTACTTCTTCTGCTTCGGTGCCTGCGTACTACCCTCACTGTCTGGCTTTCCCTGCGAAACACTCGACTGCGGGAAGGTGATGAATACCGTATCCTTCTCCGGGTCGATCTCGACATTCTCCCAGGTTTTCTGCTTATAGAAGCTGCTGTACAGAATCTGATTACCATACAGGAGCTCGAGCGTATCCGAGTTCGCCGCCGGCAGATGTCCGCCGTCCCGGAGCTCAAGCTGCTGAAGATAATCCTGCGTGACACCCACGATGCTGAAGGAGCCGCTGACGCCCTTGCACTTCGCCTCGATATTCACCTCGATGGACGGGCTCACGCCGGTCACATGGGGGATATGCTTAAAGCTCTCCACGGTCTCGTCGGTCAGCATCATAGACTGATCGCCATTCGTACCGCCGCCATAACCGCCCTCGTATACGTCGATCCGGGTCAGCGAGCCCATGCTCTGGTAGGACTTCAGCATCATCGCACTCATCCCGATGCCGAGACTCACCATGACCACGATGGACGCCGTACCGATGGCGACACCGAGGACCGTAAGTACGGTCCGCATCTTCCGTCGCTTCAGGTTACTCGTCGCGAGCTTGATAAGATCAAATAGTCTCATCGTTTTCCTTTTCCTGCTTCTTCTTATCCTTATGCTTCTTCACAAATACCGCAGCTGCCGCCAGCAGAGCGACGCCACCACCGATGATCGGGAGTCGGAAGCGCTGGAAAAATCCAGGCGTTTCTTCCGGCATCGTATCCATACCGCTCATGTCATCCGTGCTCTCCATCGGCTCGTTCACCATGAGGTTCACCGTCTGCTCAGAGGTATGCACCTCTCCGTTCACATCCTCGTAGCTGATGATGACCTGGATCGTACCATCATCCATGGTCGGCGCTGCACCCGTGATCATCGCATCCACGGAGCCCGACTCACCCGGCTTGATGTTGCCGACGTAGCTGCTGGTATCATTGATGGAATCCGCCTTGAACTCCGCTGTGACATTATAGAGAATCACCTTGCCGGTGTTGTTGATATTGAACATCACGTTGGATTCACTGCCGACGTCAATGCTTTCGGGCATCACATCGTAGTTGGAAACCGAGAGTCGTGCCTCCTGATTGACCATGATATTTAGCGTCACCTTCTCCTCGGCATTCTTGAAATCCGGGGAGTCATACTTTTCATTGATGGTCAGCGCATAGGACCGCGGGTCGACCCCCGGTTCCGCCACCATATTCCATGCAATTTCCTTCGTCTCCCCGGCCGCAAGGCTGTTGATGACATAGGAGTTCGCGCCGTTCTCGGTCGACAGTGCCGAGGACTCATTCACCTTTTCCGACTCGAGGGAAAGCAGGATGTTGCTGGCACTGATGCCGGTACTTGCGTTCTGCATCTGCACCACCAGCTTAAACGGCTGTCCGGCAAACACCTTCTCCGGTTCGGTATGATAGCCCGCCACGACGAGTCGTGCCTTCGAACGGTCGTTGGCATTGAAATCGCGCTGACTGTCGGTTTCATCCGTGGTCGGGTTGCTGATATGTACGTAGTAGGTATACTGCTCTGTCTTCGTGATGGTCGCGTTCGGCGTCTCCTTATAGCTCACCGTGAAGCCGATCGCATGGTCACCGCTCTTCGAATCCTTCGCGATGGCCATCGAGTACGGAGCCGAGATCGTCTGATCCGCCTCCACACTGGCGAAGCTGCGGTCATAGTTCTCCTCCGTCACACGGAACGGGAAGCTGCTGTAGTCGACCTTTCCAGCGGCCCCCGTCGAAGACGCATCGCTGGAGGCTGCGCCGCCGTTTCCCTTATTCATCTTCACGACGACATCATAGAGCGCCCGTCCCTTCTTATTCCGAAGGTTCACGGCGAACTGTACGGTTCCCGGATAGGTACCGCTCGGGGTCGACTGCCCCTCGCCGAGCACGAAGGCCTGATCCTTCGTCACGCTGGTCGGATTCGAAATCGTTCCGAGGTCCTGCACATAGATATTGATGAACTCGGCGCGGCTGAGACTGCCGTACTGCCCCGTCGAGTTGTACGGCACATCATAGTTCATCGAGATCGGGACCGCATAGTAGCCTTCCTTGATATCGTTCCGGATCTTCACATTGAAGGTCACCTCCTTATACTCGCCCTTCTGCAGCGAGCCGAGGTTCTTCTCCTGGTTCATCGTCGATGTGCCGATCTCGAGCGGATAGGTACCACCGTCCACCGGATAGGTAAGGCCCAGCGACGCATTATAGGCACGCTGCGCGCCCGCCTGGTAGCCTTCATTGTACGCATCATGCTGCAGGGACTCCTGCTCGTCATCCGAGTCTCCGTCATACGGATTCGACTTTTTTGAATTCGGCACGATGCCCTTCGTATTTAAAAGATTCTGATCCTGACTCAGGCGCACGCGCACGTTGTTGATGACGTCACCGGTCGGATTATAGAGTCCGTTCACGCCGTTGAAGCCGACCTTCACGGTCAGCTGGAAATCCTGTCCGATCCCCGCGACCGGCGTGTCTGCCGCATCATGGATGAAGGTGTTCATATTCGTATCGACGTAGGACGCCTGGGCCTCGATCGGCTGTACGAAGGTCAATGCCGGCGACAGGAGTGCGAGCACCATAGCGCCGCACAGAAAACGCCGAAGGATCGTATGCTTTTGTGTGTGAAAATGATTCATGATTTTATACCCCTCTATATACACCGTACTCAGCCGAGTGGCGTCACCTTAGCGAAAGGCGGATTTCCGGTTTCTGTTTCTATTTTCTGTTCGATCGGGCTATCCGGACGGATCACGGTCTCGACGATCTTTCCATCGACGACACGCAGCTGCCGGTCTGCCCAGGAGGCGATGTGTGCATCATGGGTGACCATGATCAGCGTGCGATCCTCCTCACGAACGATTTTCTGGAGAAGCCGCAGCACATCCTCCGTCGTATGTGAATCAAGATTACCGGTCGGCTCATCGGCGAAGATGATCTTCGGGTCGATGACGAGCGCACGAGCGATCCCGACACGCTGCTGCTGTCCTCCGGACATCTGGTTCGGCATATGCTCTCCCTGATCCCCGATGCCGATCAGCTTCATGTATTTCTCTGCTTCCCGGATACGCTTCTCATAGGGCACCCCACGGAACATCAGCGGCATCGCGACATTCTCGACCGCATTCATCGAGCCGATCAGATTATAGCTCTGGAAAATGAAGCCGACATTCTGACGCCGGAAGCTGACAAGCTCTGCCTCGCTCATCCTATCGATGCGCTTCCCCGCGATCTGGATCACTCCTCGACTCGGCGCTTCCAGACCGGCCAGCATATTGAGACAGGTCGATTTACCGGAGCCGGAGGTGCCGACGATCGCGACGAACTCCCCCTGGTAGACATCGAAGGACACACCATTCAGCGCGTAAACCTTATTGTCTCCGATTTTGAAAATCTTATATAAATCCCGCACCTTGATGATCGGTTCCACTGCGTCTCTCCTGTACTTCATCGATTACTAAACCTGTTTCGTGGACTTCATTATATGACAGGAATAGCTCATATACAATGAACGAATTTATGAACTCGTCGTCAGGAAAATTAAGATTTAGAAGTATGAGCAGTGGTCGCGGAGGGGCGGCCACTGTCTGAATGTACATAAAAAGACCTGTGCCATAGCACAGGTCTTCGATCATCAAGCGTTTGCCGGCTTGCCTTCGATAGAGTTCCACTTCGGGGTGAGCACCTTGGTGCCACCCATGTATGGCTGAAGCACCTCCGGGATGGTGATGCTGCCATCCGCCTGAAGACGGTTCTCGAGGAACGCGATCAGCATACGAGGTGGAGCGACACAGGTGTTGTTCAGGGTGTTTGCGAGATGGATCTTTCCATCCTTGCCCTTGATACGGATGTGCAGACGTCTCGCCTGAGCATCGCCGAGGTTCGAGCAGGAGCCGACCTCGAAGTACTTCTTCTGACGTGGTGACCACGCCTCGACATCGCAGGACTTCACCTTGAGGTCTGCGAGATCACCGGAGCAGCACTCCAGTGTTCTGACCGGGATTTCCATCGAACGGAAGAAATCAACGGTGTTCTTCCAGAGCTTCTCGTACCAGTCCATGGCATCCTCCGGCTCACAGACGACGATCATCTCCTGCTTCTCGAACTGGTGGATACGGTAAACACCTCTCTCCTCGATGCCGTGGGCACCCTTCTCCTTACGGAAGCAAGGAGAATAGGAAGTAAGGGTAAGCGGAAGGGTATCGGCCGGAAGGATCTCATCGATGAAACGACCGATCATCGAGTGCTCGGAGGTGCCGATGAGGTAGAGGTCCTCGCCCTCGATCTTATACATCATGGCATCCATCTCTGCGAAGGACATAACACCATCCACGACCTTGGAACGAATCATATATGGCGGAATCACATAGGTGAAACCACGGTTGATCATGAAATCGCGCGCATAGCTGAGTACCGCAGAGTGCAGTCTCGCGATGTCGCCGATCAGGTAGTAGAAACCGTTACCTGCGACACGGCCGGCTGCATCGAGATCGATACCACCGAAGGACTCCATGATATCGGTATGATACGGTACCTCAAATGCCGGAACGACCGGCTCACCGAAGCGCTCGTTCTCGACGTTATGAGAATCATCCGGACCGATCGGAACCGATGCATCGATTATGTTCGGGATGATCATCATACGCTTCGTCACCTCCGCCTGAAGCTTCGGCTCCTGCTCCTCGAGCTCCTTGAGACGTGCGGTAAATGCGCCGACCTCGGCCTTGACCTCCTCGGCCTCCGCCTTCTTACCCTGCGCCATCAGCGCACCGATCTGCTTCGAAACCGCATTCTTCTTCGCACGAAGCTCATCGGCCTCCTGCTGGCATTTTCTCGCCTCGAGATCATACTTGATGACCTCATCGACGAGCGAAAGCTTCTCATCCTGAAACTTTTTCTTGATGTTTTCCTTGACAAGCTCCGGGTTTTCTCTGACAAATTTAATATCTAACATAGGATCCTCTCCCCTTCTGCGAAATCTTTCTGGTGACAAACCACCATTTACTATAGCCTTATTTACGTCTGTTTTCAAGTCATTCCGTCACAGTTGACGGACGTGGCCCCGGAGTACTGTACCTCTGTTGTCAGTCCTCCGAGGCCACGTCCAGTCAGCTACAGTGCTCCGAGGACATCCTCGAACTGCACACCGTAAACGATCGGGACCTTCTCCTCCTCACTGTGTCGGATGCAGAGCGCGACGAAGTCGGCGGCGCGACGGGTGGCGTTCTCGAGCGCCTCACCGCGAAGCCAGAGACTCGCGACGATGGCACTGAAGAGGTCACCGGTCCCCGGACGGGCATCGCCGGACCGGGCATGCTCGACGAAACGGAGATCGCCATCCGCTTCCGAGACGACATTGATCAGGGCTTCCGGTGTCGTGGCTCTATCCTCCGCTGTCTCCGGATAGGCCTCGACGCCAGTCACGACGATCTGTCCCTCCGTCAGATGATGCAGCTCCGAAAGCAGTGCGTGCATCACCATCCCGCGTGTCGCAGCACTCGTACAGCGGTCGAGCGTCTCCTTCAGTCCCGCATAATCGAAGTCGGCGAGGAAGGCCGCTTCCGTCAGGTTCGGGCAGATGAGATCCGCCTTCCGACAGAGGGCCCGCATCGCCTCGATATGCTCCTCCGTCATCCCGCGATACAGACGGCCATGATCCGCCATCACCGGATCGAGGAAGATGCGCAGCGCCGGATTCCGCAGCTTCTCTGCCTCGAGATACGCGTCGAGGGCCCGGAGATCCGTACAGTCACCGAGGTAGCCGATCAGGATCCCATCGAAATGGATGTCATTTTCGCTCAATGTCTCGAGCCGCTCTTCCATCACCGCCCCAAGTCCTGTACTCGATACGTGCGGGAAGGCCGTATGGTTACTGAGCACCGCGGTCGGAATCGGGCAGGCGCTGAGCTGAAGTGCTGAAACCACTGGAATCTGGATGGAAAGTGAGCAGCGTCCGACACTGCATAAATCATTGATGAGCGCAAGTTTCTTTATCACGGAAAACTCCTTTATGCGTGCAGGATGGCGTTAAATGCCTTCACATTCTCCGCCATACGCTCACGTGGCTTGAAGACGGCAGAGCCGGCGATGAAGAAGTTCGCACCGGCATCCTTGATTTCCTGCACGTTGTCGAGGGTAACACCACCATCGATGCCGATATTCAGCGCGAGGCCAAGCGCGTCCGTCTGCTTCCGAAGGGCACGGATCTTCTCGATCGTATACGGGATCAGCTTCTGACCACCAAAGCCCGGGTTGACCGACATGATGAGCACGAGGTCCAGCATCGGAAGGACACAGTCCAGGGTGCTGATCGGGGTCGCCGGATTCAGGGCCACACCGGCCTTGAGGCCACGCTCCCGGATCTGCTGAAGGTTACGGTCGAGATGTGTGCAGGCCTCCTGGTGTACGGTAATGCCGTCGGCACCGGCATCGGCGACTGCGTCGATGTAGCGGCCCGGCTCGGATACCATCATATGGACATCGAAGAAACAGTGGTTATCCTTACGTACCGACTGGATCACCGGCATGCCGAAGGAAATATTCGGCACAAAATCGCCATCCATCATATCGAAGTGCAGGTACTTCGTGCCCGCCTCCTCGAGTACACGGAGGTCGTCACGCAGGGTTCCGAAATCAGCGGATAAAATCGATGGGGACAGATCATAATTCATAGCATTCTCCTCTGCCGTGCTCGGACGGCGTTTCATCTTTATACATCTTCATATCTTAACTCAGTGTTACAGTTCGGGCTTCCGCCTGAACGATGACCACTCAGTAACGCTTCTGCTCCTTCAGCTCCTGATAGAGCATAACATAGCTTTCATAGCGCTCGCGGGCGATCTTTCCTTCCGCGACGGCACGCTTCACCGCACAGTCCTTTTCACCGACGTGCACGCAGGTGTTGAAGCGGCACGCGCTGCGGTAGTCCTCAAACTCCGGGAAGTAGTACATCAGTCGCTCCGGTTCGATATCCGTCACATAGAGCGAGGTGAAGCCCGGTGTATCGAGCACATAGGTCTCGTCATCGATGTAAAAGAACTCTGAGTGACGGGTCGTATTCTTCCCACGCTCAATCTTCTTACTCAGCTCACCGGTTTCCATGTTTGCAGCCGGATGGATGAGGTTCGTGAGTGAAGACTTGCCAACCCCGCTCGGCCCGGAAAGAACGGTGGTCTTTCCGCGCAGTACCTCCATGATCTTCGGCAGACTGTCCTCGTTCCGGGTGCTGATTTCGAGCACCGGATAGCCCGCCGCGCGGTAGATCTCCGGAATCATCTCCGGGTGCTCCGCATGGATCTCCGGGATGGTCTTCGCCCGCGACTTTTTCTTCTTCCAGGCATCGCGCTCCTCCGGCACCGTTTCTTCTTCCTCTGCCGGCTCCTCGCCTGGCTGCACGAGGTCCACCTTATTAAAGAAGATCACCACCGGGATTTCCCGCTGCTCCATATGGATGAGGAAGCGGTCGAGCAGGTTCAGATTCGGATCCGGATGGCGGAGTGCGAAGATGACGACCGCCTGGTCGACATTCGCGACCGCCGGCCGGACCAGCTGATTTTTCCGCGGAAGGATGCGGATGACGGAGCCCTCATGCTCCTTCTCTGAATCCTGTACCGCTTCGATCTCCGCATCATCACCGACGAGCGGCTTCTCGTTCCGGTTTCGGAAGATTCCCTTCGCGCGGCACTCATAGTCGCCCTCCGGGGTATGGACATAGTAGAAGCCACCGATGCCCTTGTAGATTTTACCTTTTAAAAACATGCATTACCTCTCTAGGAACGTGGTGCGAAATTCACAGTATAGGATGCGATGACGGTATCGTTCGACGCATCGACGATTTCGACGGTGCCCTTTCCGATGCCGGCTGCACCCCGGATGTTCGGGATCACGACCTGAAGCTCGGTACCAGCTTCATAGCTTCGCGCTTCCTGAAGCGTCGTATAGCGCTCCGCACCATCGATTTCCTGACAGAGACGGATCAGGATGATCCGCCGTGTATCTGCCGCCGGACTGGTCTCCCCGCCGATCTTTACGGCCGTGTTGATCGAGCCGTACCAGGCGCTCTGACTGTCGGTCGTGGTGCTCTTCTGACTCGTCTCTCCGTCGGAGCCGGAGGAAACCGTGAGCGAGATCGTCGTTCCCTTCAGGACCACCGATCCAGGTGTCAGACTCTGGTCGATGACCGTATTCTTCTCATACACCTCATCCGGCACATCGTCGATGCCATCGAGTGTAAGTCCTGCATTCTCCAGCGCGGTCAGCGCATCGTCCTCACTCAGCGAACGCAGCTCCGGTACCAGCGCCATGCCATTCTCGCTCGCAGACCCGGCGGAACGCGTGATGATCAGCATCGATGTCCCGCTGGTATCCGGCTTGTTCGTGCTGATGACATAACCCAGCGGTACCGTATCGGAGAATGCGTCCTGGATCTTATAATTGATTTTTCGTTTTTCCAGCGCCTCAACCAGGGTGTCACACTTCACGGCATGAAGTGCATCCAGTTTATCCGGCGTCGCCGGATCATAGAAGCGGATGGTCTCTGCGCCCTTCGACACGGTCACATCGAGGGTGCTGCCGTTCTGGATTTTCTCCTTCTGGTAGGCGATGATCGTGCCCTCCGTCGGATACTGATCCGAGAAGCTTTCCTTCGCGCTCCGGAGATGGATATGATAGTCTCCGAGATAGTCCTCCGCCTCCGCCACCGTCTTTCCGAGGATGTTCGGAAGCAGGTTATCGAGCCCGGAGATCGTGATATTGATCGTCGCCGCCTCCGTCGTTTCGGTGGAGGCCTCGATCGGCTGACTCGTTTCCAGCGCCGTCCGGCTGTCCCGGAAGAAGGAGAACATATTGCGGCCGATGATCAGCACAAGCACGATGATCAGCAGGATACAGCCACCGACGATCACACGGTAGATCCTCGTCATGTGGAAGCTGGTTTCATCTTCCTCCGTATCATCGAGCGGAAGTGCATCCGTATCATCGAGATGTGCGAGCTTCCTCCGAAGCTTCTGCCGGTGCTTCAGCTGATTCAGCTCCCGCGGAGAGAGCACCCGGGTCTCACTGAGGTCCTCCGGCATCTCCCCGGACATGAAGGAACCGCTCGGATCCTTCAGTGCCTTCCGAAGGTCCTCCATCAGCTCACCGATGTGCTGGTAGCGAAGCTTTCCCTTCTTCTGCATGCACTTGTACACCGCCATATCGAGGGCCGGGTACACATCCGGCACCAGCTCCTTCACATGCGGGATCGGATTCTCGAGGTGTGCGAAGACGACGGACACCGAGGTGTCGCCATCATACGGCACCTTACCCGTCAGCATCTCATACATCGTACAGCCGAAGCTGTAGATATCCGAACGCTCATCCGACTGTCCAGAGCGGGCCTGTTCCGGCGAAATATAGTGGACAGAGCCCATGACGGTAGCATTGACCGTCTGCTGTGTCGCGGCACGGGCGATCCCGAAATCCGCCACCTTCACATTTCCCTCACTGTCGACGATGATATTCTGCGGCTTGATATCCCGGTGCACGATGCCCATCTTATGCGCGAGCTCGATACCGGCCGCCGCCTGCAGCGCGATGGCGATGGTCTCCTGCGAGTCCATGCGCCCCGCACGCTTGATATAGTTTTTCAGTGTGATGCCCTCGACGAGCTCCATCACGATATAGTGCAGCTTCGTCTCCGGATTATCGACGATGTCATACACCGCGACGATGTTCGGATGATTCAGCTTCGCCGCTGCCTGGGCCTCGTTCTGAAACTTCCGGATGAAATCCTCATCCTCGCAGTACTCCTCCTTCAGGACCTTGATCGCGACCACACGCCCCATCTTCCGGTCGTTGGCACGATAGACATAGCTCATGCCACCCTGTCCGATCAGCGTATCGATCTCATAACGTTCGTCGAGCACCTGTCCCTGCTCCAGCATCATATCGTCGCCTCCTCTCGGTAAGGGCCGGTCAGAACGATGCCGATATTGTCCTTCCCGCCGTTGATGTTTGCCATATCGATGAGTGCCTGTACCTTTTCCTGTACCGTGCTGTGCTCACGAATGATGTTTCGGATGCTTTCATTGTCCACCATGTTGGAGAGACCGTCCGAGCAGAGCAGCAGATAATCGCCCTCACTGAGCTCGATCTCGAAGAAATCGGCCTCCACCTGCGGCTCGATGCCGACGGCCCGCGTGATGATATTGCGGGACGCCATATACTCCTTCGAGCCACGCCGCATGAGACCACGCCGTACCATCTCCTCGACATAGGAGTGGTCCCGTGTGATCTGACGGATACTGTTCCCATGGATGAGGTATGCCCGGGAATCGCCGATATTACCGACGGTCAGATTCGGCCCCTCGAGCAACGCGATCACGAGCGTCGTGCCCATCCCGCTCAGATTCGGATTCTGCTGCGCCAGGCGATAGAGCCGCTGGTTCACGTCACGGATGCCCTCCTGCAGCAGGCGGATCTCCGGCTGTGGCTGCGCGGCCTTCTCGATATAACGCCGGAGCTCATCGACCGCATAGCGGGAGGCATAGTCCCCCGCCTTATGTCCGCCCATCCCGTCTGCAAGCAGGAAAAGATTCGGCAGTGTCCCCACCGGCTGATCGCTCGCGAAGACGTAATCCTGGTTCATACGTCTCCGCTGTCCCTTATCGGTTTTCGCAAAAAAGTCCATCATGCTTCACCTGTCACTTCGTCACTCCATCATCGTGGTACAATGCTGACGTCCTCAACATCCTCACTTCGCAGTCCCTCGTGGCCTCCACGGCGATACGAGACTGCGCCCACCAAAGCGCCTCGTTTCACTCACTACGCCTTCGAATCGATGCCCTCCGTCTCGAGGTAATCCCGGCGGAGCTGACCGCAGGAGCCCGAGATGTCAGAGCCCATCTCCCGGCGGATCGTCGCCGCGATGCCGTTCCTCTCCAGAATATGCTGGAAGGCCTCGACCTTCGAGCGATCCGGGCGCTTCCAGTCCCGCTCCTTGATCGGATTCACCGGAATCAGGTTCACGTGGCACTGGAGCTTCCCGCCGTTCTTCATGCTGCGGATGAGCTTCACAAGCTCCATCGCTTCCGTCTTATTATCGTTGACACCCTCGACGACGGAATACTCGAAGGTCACCCGTCGACCGGTCTTCTCGAAGTAGTACTCGATGGCCGGCATGATCTCCGAGAGCGAATATTTGTTTGCGATCGGCATCAGGGTCTTCCGTGTCTCGTCGTTCGGCGCATGCAGGCTGAGTGCCAGCGTGATCCCGTAGTTTTCATCCGCCAACTGCCGGATCTTCGGCACCAGACCGCAGGTCGAGATCGTGATGTTCCGTCGCGAGATATGAAGTCCGTTTTCATCCGAAATCATACGGATGAAACGGGTGAACTCATCGTAGTTATCAAGCGGTTCGCCGGAGCCCATGATGACGATGTTATCAACCCGGGCACCGGTCGTACGCTGAATCTGGTAGATCTGTCCGAGCATCTCTCCGCTCGTCAGATTCCGTGCGAGGCCGTCGAGCGTCGATGCACAGAACTTACAGCCCATGCGACAGCCGACCTGGGAGGATATACAGACACTGTGCCCGTGCTGGTACTCCATCCAGACGGACTCGATGACATGTCCGTCCTGCATACGGAAGATAAATTTCTTCGTGCCATCGATCTTCGAGGTGAGCACCTCCACCGTTTCCGGCAGGGCTACACTGTACTCCGCACTCAGCCGATCGCGGAGTCCCTTCGAGATGTTCGTCATCTCGTCGTAGTGCTCCACCAGATTCTGGTGAAGCCAGGTATAGATCTGCTTCGCACGGAATGGCTTCTCGCCCATCTCCTCGAGCAGCTTTTTCAAATCGTTGATTTCTAAATCGCGTAAATTCTTCATTCTTTTCGAAATACCGTAAGATAAAATCCGTCGGATGGCGCACCCGGCAGGAACTTCCGCTCCTTCAGGAGGGTGAAGCCGCCCTTCGCGAGGATATATTCCC
The DNA here is from genome assembly GCA_934229835.1 of uncultured Oribacterium sp. Lineage (GTDB taxonomy): Bacteria > Bacillota > Clostridia > Lachnospirales > Lachnospiraceae > Oribacterium. The sequence goes on from CAKQED010000034.1 coordinate 20,760, forward strand.
GGTTGTCTTCATTTTCTTCCTTCGTCAGTGTGCAGGTAGAGTACAGCAGCTTTCCGCCCGGCTTCACATAGGCACATACCGTATCGAGGATCTCGCGCTGCAGCTTCTGCAGCTCCCGGATGCCCTCAGGGCTCGCGTTGAAGCGGATATCCGGCTTCTTCCCGAGGATACCGAGACCGGAGCACGGGAGATCGGCGATGACGATATCCGCCGTTCCCTGTCCGGCGGCAGAAAGCAGCGTCGGGTCCGGCGTGCGTGCATCGTGCACCTCGGTCGTGATATTCGTAAGCTGCTGCCGTGCGATGTTCTGCTCGATGAGCGCCACCTTCGCTTCCGTGAGGTCCCGCGCATCGACATGGCCCGTCCCCTCGAGGAGCGCGGCGATATGACAGCTCTTGCCGCCCGGTGCCGCGCAGACATCGACGACCTGGTCACCTGGCTGCGGATCGGCTTCGATCCCGACCTGCTGTGATGCGACGTCCTGAATCGTGATCTCACCGCGCTGGAAGGCCTCGCTGTGCACGATATCGCCCTCCATCTCCTCACAGTGTCCATCCTGGAAGCGGACGAAGTTCTTCTTTTCCCCCTCGAGGAACCAGGCAAGCATGCGCTCTGTCTCCTCCCGTCCATAAACCTTCTTCAGTGCATCGTACATCCAGAGCGGCACACTGTAGCGGATATAGGCCGGTGTCTTTCCGGTATGGGCGAGGTTCTGGAAGATGATCTCCTTATCCCGGGAAACACTCCGGAGAACGCCATTCACGAAGCCGCTCAGGAAGAAGACCTTGTCCTCCTGGCTCTTCACGAGCTCGACCGCCTCGTTGATGGCCGCACTGTCCGGCACCTTATCCATGTAGAGAATCTGGTAGCTGCCCATGCGGAGCACCGTCCGAACCAGGGGCTCCATGTTTTTCGTATGGGTCTTACTGATCTGGTTCAGGATGAAGTCGATCTGGATCGTATACTCGAGGGTTCCCTCGACGAGTCGTGTCACGAAGGCACGGTCGCGCGGCGTCCAGTCCGGATACGCCGATAGTGCATCACGCAGCACGATATGCGAGAGCTTCTTCTCCTCAAGGATCTTCATAAGGCTAAGTACAGCAATAGACCGCGGCGTCGCTGCGGTCTTTTCTCTCGAAATCTCCGATATTTTCTTTTCCGGCGCATTCACCGAAGCCCGGCCTCGCTGCGGTCCCTTCCGCCCGGCGTACGTGTCCTGCTGTGCATCACGCCGACGATGCGCTCCATATCCTCCGCGTGCACCGCTCGTATCCTTTGCAGCATGTCGAGCACGCGATCCGTGGGATTCACGTGCCTCTCTCGTATCTGCTGTATCCGCTGTCTTCTTTCCTGCATGCATGAATTTATGCAGCGGGCCCTCTGCCCGGGTCTTTCTATTTCGCTGATTTTTATTATCCATGAAACGTTATTTCTACAGTTTCCTCTCGTTTAGTATACCGTGTTCTGTCACACGATAGGTTATCTTTTATCCCGTCGCTGGACGCTGCGCTTCCATTCCGTTTTCGGAGATCCCGATGTCGATTTTCCATCAGTCGTCACTTCGCCGGCTGCCCCTCGTTAAAATCAGCAGTCGGAGAAGCTGCAAAAGTGACGATGCCGCCGCGGCGACATAGGTAAGCGCGGCGGCTGTCAGAACCGCCTTCACGCCGTCAAGCTCCTCTTCGGTCAGCACCTGATTCTCGCGCAGCGTCTTCACCGCGCGGCGGGATGCGTCGAACTCGACCGGAAGGGTCAGCAGCTGGATCGAGATCGCCACGATGAAGGCGATGATACCGATCTTTATGAGTGGCGACCAGCTGATGAGGATGCCGAAAAAGATCATCGGTATCGAGATCTTCGAAGCGACGGCGCAGGCCGGCGTGATCGTACGCGTCAGCACCAGCGGCCCGTAGCAGACGTGATCCTGGATCGCATGCCCACACTCATGGGCCGCGACACCGATGGCCGCGATCGAGTGACTGTTGATGGTTGATTCACTCAGGTTCAGAACTTTCTTACTCGGCACATAATTATCCGTCAGATTTCCGGCGATGCCCTGTACGCGGACATTCGTGATGTCGTTCCGGCTCAGGATCAGGCGTGCGGCATCCGCACCGGTGATGCCGGCACGTGCGCCGATCTTCGCATATTTCTGAAAGGTCCGGTTGACATTGGCACTCGCGAGCATCGAGACGATGACGCCGATCAGTACCAGTACATAGGTCGGATCATAAAACATCGGATATCCATAGTAACCGTACATAGTATTTCCTCCTGCCATTTAATATCACGGGGGAGTGCCGCCCGTAGGGCGCGGGGGTCCCCGTGATGCCTTAGTGGCGAACGTATTCAAAGCTGTGCCTTTTGGCACAGCTTCTTTGAGATGAGGCACCCCTGCCTGCCTCGACTTGATTAAATTCTAGCTGCGTGGT
>CAKQED010000035.1:0-21933 GCA_934229835.1 uncultured Oribacterium sp.
ATGTAGACCCGCTCCGGATCATTTCGGAAGACGAAGTTATCCTCATTCAGGAAGTGCTTCTCCTCTCCGTTCTCATCCGTCATATACGACTCGTAGCTGATCTGAATCTCGCCCATCATGCCGTCAAATTCCTTGAGCGTCATATAGAAGTTTCCCTTCGGCTGCATCCCGGTCTTTCCCCAGGTGATCTGGTTGAAGCTCGAGTGCAGATCGACATGTCCGAGACTCGAATTATCCGCCGTATCCTTCGTTTCCAGATAGGTCGTGATATCCTTACTGTTCGTTGAATCGAAGCTGCCCGTCGTAAACCTGAACGCGACATCCTCCATCGCTTTCGTGTAATCATGGTCCGTCCAGAGGATACGTGTATAGTAGTTCAGCGTATGGGCCCCCGTCTCCAGCGTGATATGCAGAAGATACGCCTGATCCTTATTGATGAGATTCTGAATCGGCAGGACGAGGCTTGCGTTGCCGTCGCTCCGGCTGATGTCGGAGACCGTTCCCTTTTCGATGAGATGGCTGAGATCCAGTGTACGGATCTCGTAGCTGGCCGAAGCCACCATGTTATCGTACTCCTGCACGACAAGTTTCAGCTGACGATCCTGCGGCAGCACCGTGATCATATCGCGGGCTGCCTGCTTTCCCATATCCTGAAGATAGGCATGCATCGGATTCATGAGGTAATCGCCGCTCGAAACATAGGCCACCGGCAGGCTCGGCTCTTCCATCGTGGAGTACACCGTATTCTGCCGCTCCATCGAGTGCCAGGAACGGTAAAAATAGAGGATGAGTGCGATCAGAAATACCGCACCCATCGCCAGGAATTTTTTCAGTTTTTTTCGTGTCTGTTTTTTCACTGCTGCTTTTCTTTCTCTCTATAGCCCAGCGCCTGCTCCAGCGCGAGCTGCTCTTCTGCGCCGAGTTCCACCTCTGTGGTACCGGCATCGACATCCTTTATATATAAGAAGCAGCCCTCTCTCGAGTGCACGGAATTGATGACGAAGCCACTGTTCGTGCTGTCCAGCATCGCGATGGCGAAGGACATGTTTCCACCCATTCCGCCGAAGGCGTTATACCGGATGATGCCGAGCTTCTGAAAGGACGCACGGATATTCTTATTGAGTACACGCATGACGTCCTTATTCTTGAGGTCCTCCTTTTCGAGTGCCTCCACGTGCTGCTGGAGATCGACGAAATAGTCCTCCAAGGTCTCTGCATCCTTGCCGCGCATGAAGTAATCATACTGACGATACAGTCTCTTGTATTTTGCATTTGCCCGGATAGCCAGGATCAGAGAGATCAGGCCGATCAGCAGCCCTGCAGCTGCGATTCCGAGCAGAAGCGTTTCTGTCACTATCATATATTTCCTCGCTATGTTTAATCATTTCTGCTGGAGTTCAGGATCATAAAGATACGATCCAGATCATCCTGCGAATAATATTCGATTTCAAGTATGCCACGCTCCGTATTTTTCGGGACGATGGAGACCTTCGTACCTAGCTTCGTCTTCATCTTCCGTTCGAGATCCTTGTAGATGACCTTGAGCCGCCGAAGCTCCTGGGCTTCCGGAGAGGATTTCTTCTCCTTCTTCGCCTTCGAGAGCTTATCCAGCTTGACGAGGGTCTCGATCTCTCGTACGGAGAGATTTTCTTTCGTACACTTCTCTGCGATCTTCTTCCGGAGCTCCGGATCCTCGACCGCCAGCAGTGCACGGGCATGTCCCTGCGTGATCTTTCCATCCTGGAGAAGTGTGAGGATCTCCGGCTCGAGCTTCAGAAGTCGCAGACTGTTCGTGATGGTCGAACGATTCTTCGCTACACGGGCAGCGACCTCCTCCTGCGTCAGTCCATACTCCTCGATCAGAGACTGATATGCTCTCGCTTCTTCGACCGCATTCAGGTCATCACGCTGGATATTCTCGATGATGGAGAGTTCACGGCTCGTCTTTTCATCGACCTCTTTGATGACCACCGGGATCTCCTTGAGACCGGCGATGCGTGCTGCTCTCCAGCGACGCTCACCGGCGACGATCTCATACAGTGCACCCCTCTTCTTCACCACGATCGGGGATATCATCCCGTAGGTCCGGATGGACTCTGCGAGCTCGTTCAGCTTTTCCTCATCGAAGTTCTTTCGCGGCTGATCCGGATCAGGCTGGATGCGACTGAGCTTCACGAGCAGCATTCCGTCCTGCTCCGTATCATGCACGGTTTCGGTGCTGTGAACCTTCTTCGTATCTCTCGTGACCGTATTCTCATGAACGGTCTTTTCGCCTGCCATCACGATCACGGTGTTTTCGGTGCTGTTCTTCGTCGTCTCTTTTTTCGCTGCCGCGGTCACCCGTTTTTTTCTTTCGCTGACACTCTTCTCTGCTTCAGCAGAAGTCTCTTCGGTCGCCTGCATTGGCTCCGCGAGTCCCTCCGCTGTCCCAGACTGTTCCGCCGCCTTCTCTGCGACCGTCTTATAACGATGCTCTGTTTTCGGGCGATCCGACTTCACCGTTGTGCTGGTTCCGAAGATGGCCCCGAGGCCCTTTCCCAGTCCATGCTCCTTAGCCATAGATATCGTCCCCCTTACTCATAAGCTCTGCTGCCAGTCTCCGGTAGCTCTCAGCCCCCGTCGATGATGATTCATACTCAGTGATCGGCACACCATGACTCGGTGCCTCCGCAAGACGCACATTTCGCGGAATCAACGTATCATAGATATTGCCCTGGAAATTCTGCTTGACCGACTCCACCACCTGCTGTGACAGCTTGTTTCGGCCATCATACATCGTGAACACAATCCCCTCGATGTCGAGTTCCGGATTCAGGCCCTCCTGTACGAGTCCGATGGTATTCAGCACCTGATTCAACCCCTCCAGTGCATAGTATTCACACTGAATCGGGATAATCACCGAATCCGCCGCCGTCAGTGCATTGACCGTGATCGTGCCGAGACTCGGCGGGCAGTCGATCAGGATATAGTGATAGTGCTCCTTATACGGTGTCAGCAGATTCTTCAGAATCTGATTTTTATCCTCCTGATCCGCAAACTCCACCTCGACCGCTGCCAGGTTCATATCTGCCGGTATCAGATCCAGATTCTCCGTCACCTCCACGAGAATCGCCTCATCCATCGTACAGCTGCCGCTCATCGCATCGTAAATCGTATGCTCGACCTCATCACGCTCGACACCGAACCCGCTGGTCGCATTTCCCTGTGGATCGAAATCCACCAGAAGAACCCGCTGATTGGCCTCCGCAAGCGTCGCCGCCAGATTTACTGCCGTCGTCGTCTTCCCGACGCCACCCTTCTGATTTGTAATCGCTATAATCTTCCCCATGATGCTCTCCCGTGATCTGTTAAAGTACGTTTGAAATGTTTCACGTGAAACATTTCAGCCATGTATAATCCATCCATGTTTCACGTGAAACATCGGCTTATTATGATACCTCTATGTTTCACGTGAAACACAGAGGCGCTGTTCAAATCATACATGGATAAATACGATATATTAAAAAGAAAAGACAGTGATAATGTTTCACGTGAAACATCATCACTGTCGCTATTTTACCCCATACATATATACGTGTCAAATTTTGACACCACCACGTACCAACTTTTCTCAGCCATGCGTCTTCCGAGCTCGCAGTACTGTGCTTCTGTTGCCGCCCCTTCGAGCTCTTCATAACGCAATGATCATCACACGATCTGTGCGATGATCACCGCTGCAAATACGATCACACACCCGATGAGTTCCTGCATCGACAGCATCTGATGAAGGAGCAGGAAGCCACCGACCACTGAGAACACCGACTCCAGTGACATCAGCAGCGACGCGATCGTCGGATCCGTATTCTTCTGCGCCAGCACCTGCAGCGTATAGCCGACCGCCGATGACAGCACACCCGCATACAGAATCGACGGCATCGCACCGAGGATGCCCGCCATATCCGGCCATTCAAACAGAAGCATGCCGATCAGTCCGACGAGGGATGCAAAGAAGAACTGAATATTCGACAGCCGGATCGGATTCACCTTCTCCGAGAAATGATCGACGGAAATGATCTGAAACGAAAACAGCAATGCACAGAGACTCACCATCGCATCCCCCCGCTCGATCGTCATGCCGCCATGCATACTGATGAGGTAGAGACCGATCAGTGCCAGCGCCACACTCAGCCAGATCGTTTTCTTCGGTTTCTTTCCTACGAATATGCCGAGCACCGGCACGATGACGACATAACAGGCAGTGATGAATCCGGCCTTTCCTGCGGAGGTCGTCTGCATACCGATCTGCTGCGTGATACTCGCTGCCCCCAGACACAGTCCACAGACTCCCCCACCGAGCAGCGCTTCTGTTTTATAGTGCTTCTCTTCCACTACTTCCGGCAGCGATGCGCGATAGTTCTTCTCCGAAAATGCCGAGAGCGGCAGGAGCAGAATCGCCGCGATGATGAAACGCGTAAACACGAAGGTCCACGGCCCGACATAATTCATGCCGACGCTCTGCGCGACGAACGCGAAGCCCCAGATGATCGCCGTCAGCAGGAGCAGTAAATTTGAAATCAATGCAATCTGATTTTTCTTCATAGCGGATTCTTCGCCGGTGTGCCGGCCTTTCGCGGGTAGGTCTTCGGTGTTTCCTTCGCCTTCCGAATCGTAATCAGTGATCGACGGATATCCGACTCTGGAAGCATGTACTCTACCTCCTGCTCCAGCTTACCACCGAGCTTTCGGATCGCACTCTCCGCCGTCGTCAGCTCCTCGCCGACATCGCCCGACTTGTATGCGACGAAGTAGCCATCCTTCTTCACAAACGGCAGATCATATTCGCTCAATGTTGACATATTTGCTACAGCCCGTGAGGTCGAGAAATCGAAGCTTTCACGAAGATTCTTCTGATGCCCGAGGTCCTCAGCCCTTCCATGGATGGTCTCGACTTCCTGAAGTCCGAGCTTCGCGATCACATCCTCGAGGAAACGAAGACGCTTCTGCAGTGAATCACTCAGTGTGACCTTCAGCTCCGGAAATACGATTTTCAGCACCAGCCCTGGGAAACCCGCACCGGTTCCGACATCGATCAGTGTCTTTCCGCTCAATGTTTCACGTGAAACATTCTCGTTTTTCACGACGGCTTTTACGATCGCCATGGAATCGATGAAGTGCTTCGTCACGACCTCGGACTCCTCTGTGATGGCCGTCAGGTTCATCACCTTATTGGTTTCTACCAGCATCTCATAATATGTAAATAACTGTTCGATCTGCGTGTCGCTCAGCTGGATGCCCAGTGCTTCCGCCTGCTCCTTCAGTCGATGATAAAATGTATCGGTCATATTGCTCCCTGTATTTTCTACTGTTTAAAGCTGAATTTATCCCTTCTTCGATGCGTGGTACGTCTCCAGATAGATCAGGAGCACTGAAATATCTGCCGGGTTGACACCACTGATACGGCTGGCCATACCGATGTTTTCCGGCCGGATGCGCTCGAGCTTCTGTCTCGCCTCGATGCGGAGATTTCCGACCTCCTCATAGCGTATGTCCTTCGGGATGCGTTTATTCTCCATGCGACGAAATCCCTCGACCTGCTGCTCCTGACGCCGAATGTATCCCTCATACTTAATCTCGATCCCGACCTCTTCCCGTACGCCGTACGGAAGCTCCGGTCGTTTCGGATCCAGTGGTTTCAGGCTCTCATAGTCGAGCTCCGGTCGCTTGATGAGCTCTGCAAGAGAGACACCGGAACTGAGTGCTGTCGACCCATGTGCCTCCATGAAGTGATTCACCTCATCACTGTTTCCGATGAAGGTCTTCCGAAGGCGCTCCTCCTCGATATCGATCATTCTGCGTTTCTCGAGCGTCTTCTCGTACTCTGCATCGGATACGAGTCCGATCGCATGGCCGATTTTTCGAAGACGAAGGTCGGCATTGTCCTGTCGTAAGAGCAGACGATACTCTGCACGACTCGTCATCATACGATACGGCTCTGTACTCTCCTTCGTGACGAGATCATCGATCAGTACGCCGATGTAGGCTTCTGAACGATCGAGTACGACCGGATCACGATGAAGGATACGCATGGCAGCATTGACACCGGCCATGAAGCCCTGCACAGCTGCCTCCTCGTAGCCGGAGGAACCGTTAAACTGGCCGCCGGCGAAGAGCCCGTCGATGTTCATAAATTCGAGGTTCGAGCGAAGCTGCGTCGCATCGATGCAGTCATACTCGATAGCGTAGGCATTTCGGACGATGTGTACATGCTCGAAGCCCTTCATGGAGTGGTACATCTTATACTGTACATCCTCTGGCATCGAGCTCGACATACCGCTCAGGTACATCTCGTTCGTATACAGTCCCTCCGGCTCGATGAAAATCTGATGACGGTTCTTATCCGGGAACTTCATGACCTTATCCTCGATGGAAGGACAGTAGCGCGGTCCCACGCCCTGGATCGATCCGTTATACATCGGGGAACGCTCGATATTCTCACGGATGATCTCGTGCGTCTTTTCGTTTGTATACACGAGCCAGCAGTCGACCTGCGGTCGCTGTACCTCGGAAAACGCCGTCGAGTAGGAGAACGGAATCACCGGTACATCGCCCTTCTGCACCTCAAACTGAGAGAAGTCCAGTGTACGCTTGTCGACACGCGCCGGCGTTCCCGTCTTGAAACGAAGCATCCGTATCCCGTTTGCCTTCAGGGAATCCGTCAGCTTCGTCGCTGCCTTGAAGCCATTCGGACCGGTATGCTCGATGAGATCACCCGTCAAACAGCGGGAGTTAAGATAGGTTCCGGTACAGAGAATGACGGCCTTCGCATGGTAGATGGCACCAGAGGTCGTCCGGATGCCCGTCACCTTCTTTTGGGCAGCTGTATACTCACTGTTTGCGTCGCACACATCCTCCGTGATCAGTTCCGCGACCTCCGCCTGCCGGATCAGAAGATGCGGTTGATTCTCGAGGCGTTTCCGCATCTCATCGGTATAGGCTTTTTTATCTGCCTGTGCACGCAGACTGTGCACCGCCGGTCCCTTTGACTTATTCAGCATCTTCGACTGCAGGAAAGTCTGATCGATGACCTTTCCCATCTCACCGCCGAGCGCATCCAGCTCACGGACGAGATGTCCCTTCGAGCTGCCACCGATATGCGGATTACATGGCATGAAAGCGATGCTGTCGGCACTCACCGTAAACACCACGGTCTCCAGCCCGAGACGTGCCGTTGCGAGTCCTGCCTCACATCCGGCATGGCCCGCCCCGACGACGATCACATCATATCTCTCTTCTACTACTGACATTTCCGTCTCCTATCTCTACTTTCCCATACAGAACTTCGAAAAGATTTCATTGACTAGATCCTCGGATACCTGTTCTCCGAGGATGTAGCCGAGCTCCTCATAGGCCCGCATCAGATCGATCGTATAGAAATCCTCCGGCATATCCATCGCGATGGAGCGAAGTACCTCCTCGAGCGCCTTCGCAGCTTCACTGAGGCAGTACTTATGACGCTCATTTGTGATGATCACCTGATCGTTGAAACGAAGCTCCTCCTGGAAAAACATCGCCCGGATTTTCTCTTCCAGGAGGTCCATACCGGTCTCCTGCTTCGCACTGATGGAGAGCACCGGACGGCCCGTCTTTTTCTCGAGTTCCTCCTCGCTGATCACCGCCTGAAGATCTGATTTATTCATCAGTACGATGCACTTCCGATCGCCGAGCTCCGCGATGATCTGTTCATCCGACGCATCCAGTGGTACCGACGCATCCACGACATATATCAGAAGGTCTGCATCCGACGCAGCCTTCAGCGCACGCTCCACACCGATTTTTTCGACGGTATCCTCGGTCGCACGGATGCCGGCCGTATCCACGATGGTGAGGCTGACCCCCTTCAGATTGATATGCTCCTCGAGCGTATCGCGTGTCGTGCCTGCGATATCGGTGACGATCGCACGATCTGCACCGACGAGCGCATTGAGCAGAGAGGATTTACCGGCATTCGGCTTCCCCAGTATGACGGTACGGATGCCCTCCCGGAGCCGACGTCCATCATCCGCACTGGCGATCAGCCGTCGTATACCGGACAGTATACTCTCAACATGTGGTTTAAGTTCATCTGTAAACCCGTCGAGTGAGATATGCTCCGGATCATCGAGCCCCGCCTCGATGAAGGCATCATCCTCGAGAATCTGCGCACGATAGCCCTTGATTTCTCTGGAAACCGAGCCGCGCAGTTGACGAACTGACGCCTTCAGTGCATTTTCATTTTCAGATGTGATGATATCACCGACGGCCTCTGCCTCTGAAAGATCGATCCGACCATTCAGAAATGCACGCTTCGTGAACTCGCCCGGCTCAGCCAGGCGTGCACCTGCGTGCACCACCGCCTCGAGGATTTTTCGCATCATCAGCACACCGCCATGACAGTCGATTTCCACCGTATCTTCACCTGTATATGAACGCGGTGCACGCATCGTCAGGATCAGAACCTCGTCGAGCGGCTCCTCAGCATCATAGATGAACGCATATCTGATACGATGCGTTTCCGAGATATCCACAGCGTGACCGCTCTTCGAGCGGACGAGTGTCGACACGATCGAAACCGCATCCGGCCCGCTGACACGTATGATTCCTATACCGGATTCGACGGCAGCCGTCGCCAGTGCACAGATCGTATCCTCTCTCATCTCGTCTCCCTTCAAAAAAGCGGACAGTTATCCACCATAATCATCCTAAAACTCCACTTATTCTAATAGCTAATCCGCATATTTGCAATACGTTTAAATGCATACAAAAATCCCGTATGCGCTTTGCATACGGGACCCTGTTATCCACAATTTATCGAAGGAAATTCCGATTCAGTGGATTATGCATTTTCTGTTGTCTCTTCAGCTACGGCCGCTGCTTCTGCCACTGGCGTCTCCACAACTGGAGCTTCTACCGCTTCCGCTGCCTTCTCCTGCCGCTTCTCATCCTGTGGATACGGCTTCCGATCCTTCTTCTTCATGAAGATGATCACATGACGGAACGGTTCCTCACCCTCGGAACGAGTGGTCACATAGCGATCATTCTGCAGTGCGCTGTGGATGATCCGACGCTCATATGGGTTCATCGGCTCGAGTGCCACCGGCTTTCTGGAGCGGCGAACCTTATAGGCGATGTTTCTCGCAAGATTACGAAGGGTTGCCTCTCTTCTGGAACGATAATCCTCGGTATCGAGCTTTACGCGGATGTAATCCTCCTTGTGCTCCTTATTGATGACGAGGGAGGTCAGGTACTGCAGCGAATCGAGTGTCTGTCCACGCTTACCGATCAGGATACCCATGTCCGGGCCTTCCATATTGAGAAGAAGCTCATTATTGGCATGATCGAAGGATGCGCTGATGTTGACGTCCATGTTCATCCCCTTCATAAGCGTCGTGATGAACTCTTCGGCCTGCTTCTGTGCTGCCGCCGCTTCCTCTGGGGAAACCGGCTTGATCTCGTGTACCTTATGCTCCGGCTCCGGGGTATTCAGGATGGACATGTCCTTTACCTCGTAGCCACCACGCGGATAACGCTTACCGGAAACATGGTCATTACGACGCTCACCACGATTTCCCCGATCATTGCGATCACGTCTCGGACGACGCTCACTGCGCTCACGACGCTCCGGACGTGCCGTGCGATCTGTATCCGCTCTGTTCTCGGACTTCGGGCTCTCATCCTTCGGATCTGCTGCATCCTCCGCCTTCTTCTCTGCAGGCGCTGCGACCGGCTTTTCCGTAAGCGGCTTCTTCGGAGCGGCTGGCGCGGTCTTCTTTTCCGCTGTCTTACCGCTGGTGATATTATGAATCTCCTTCTCGAGACGCTCGAGCTCGGACTTCTGCGAAGCCGCCTTTACGGATGCCTCGATGATCCATGGCTTCGCACCGATACCGAAAAGACCCGACTTACCCTCGACAAGCACAGTGTAATCCAGGCGATCAGATGTGATCCCAAGCTGAATCAGGGCCTTGGTGATGGCTTCATCCTTGGTTTTGGCTGAAACTCTGATTTTATCCATGATAAACCTCTTTACTTCTTGTTCTTTTCGTTCTTCTCATCATACATCTGAACCATGTTAGCCTTCGATGCCAGAGATCCCGGTGCTGCATTACGATTGTAATACTCTGTGGACTCCTTTGTCTTCGCACTCTGCTTTGCGATGACGGCCATGCGCTTCTCCTCGGCCGTATTTGCCATCGCCTTTGCCTTCTCGATGCGCTTCTCTACGGACTTCTCATCGATTGGTGGCAGACCCTTCTTCGCACGCTTCTTGTTGGTCTTTTCCATCGAAGCCTGTAGAAGCTCCTGATCTGAGAACTTACCGAAGTACTTGTTCATCATGAGCTGCTGAATGATCATAAAGAAGGAAGAAGCACACCAGTACAGACCGATACCAGATGCGAAGGTGAAGCAGAACCATACCGACATAAGCGGCATCATCATGTTCATACTCTTCATCATCTGCGCGGACTGATCATTGCCCTCTGCCATACCTGCATTCTGTGCAGTCATGAGCTTCGCACTCAGGTACTGCAGAAGACCGGCGAGGATCGGGATGATCCAGTAAACGTTCGGTACGAAGCCCATCGCACTCGGTGCGGTGGAGAGGTTGATACCGAGGAAGTTATTGATATGTGCGGACTGCTCTGCAGCGGTCTGAATCGCATTGACCGCATTCGCATCCGTGAACACACCCTGAAGTGCGGTCCACTGACTCGGGTTCAGCTTGTACAGGAAATCGATGATGAAGTTCCCGATCTGATCTGCCGTGTAGGAAACATTCTCACCGACACCGAGATTATGAAGCTGTGCCAGGATGTTCTTCATACCGTTATCGGTCGCGAAATCCACGAGCTTCTGAGCTGCGGATGAACCACCGATGGCATTCATAACGTTCTCGTAGATGGAGTATACATGCGGAACGTAGGCAGGGATGTTCATGATGATACGATACAGCGCGAAGATGATCGGCATCTGAAGAAGGAGAGGCAGACATCCACCGGTCATGGATGTACCATACTTCTCATAGAGGGCCTTCATCTCCTCCTGCTGCGCCATCATGGACGCATTGTCCGTTTTATTCTTATACTTATCCTGGATCGCCTTCATCTCCGGCTGCATGATCTGCATCATACGGGAAGACTTCTGCTGGTTAAGGCTGGTCGGGAAAAGAATAATTCTCATGACGAGGGTAAAGATAATGATCGCGAGACCGATATTACCGATACCGATTTTCTCGAGCGAAAGATAGATCACATTCATGATCACGCCGAGTACATTTACGATGATATTCCAGATCGGTCCCAGAATAGGAATCGTTGACGTATTTTTTGTAAGTACAACTAAGGATAAAAAGTCCAAGATTTACCTCCGGATTAGGGAACAGGATCATAACCGCCCTTGGCCCATGGATTGCATCGCAGGATGCGCCATGCCGCCAACAATGAACCTTTGATACACCCGTACTTTCTGATTGCTTCAATGGCGTATTGAGAGCAAGTCGGTGTATATTTGCAGTGAGCACCGATATAAGGCGAGATACACTTCTGGTATCCACGAATCAAACCCACCATGAGTTTCGAAATCATATGCACGCCCTCCGGATGTGTATTCTCTCTTCGTCACACATCCCATCGTCCCACTTCGATACCACTATGCGTCCGGCGTCTTCTGCGCCTCCGCATCTTTCATAAAGATATGATGCCTGTTCAAAAGATTGAGATACTGCTCTTCAATCTGCTGATAAGTACAGTAATTCGCCTTTCCGCGAATCACGATGATGATGTCTAGCCCCTGTTTCACTCTGAAATCATTTAATCTGAAGATTTCACGCATCTTCCGCGCAAATGTATGACGCACGACCGAGTTTCCGATCTTCTTCGAACAGGAAACCCCTAAACGGTTGTGCCTGCATCCGTTCTCACAAACATACATCACGAGCGCGCTCGACGCATACGATCGGCCGGTCTGATAAGCTCTCTGAAAATCACTATTCTTTTTTACGGATGGAAATCGCTTCATCTTCTCAAAAAACCTCTCCTGCCTGTGTATTTCTGTTCAATGCTGTCGACTCGTCTCCTCCCGAACGGCTTTCTCAGGCGCAGCGCGCCCGCAGAACCCCCTCGAAAAACAGACACTGTTATATGAAAAAAGACCGCTTTCAAAAGCGGTCTTCATCATATGTCGTGAATTAAACGGTTAATGCTGCTCTACCTTTTGCTCTTCTGGCAGCCAGTACCTTTCTACCGCCTGCGGTTGCCATTCTGGCTCTGAATCCATGAACCTTGGATCTCTGTCTGGTCTTTGGCTGTAAAGTCATTTTTCCCTTGTGCATATACTGACACCTCCTTTTCTGATAATCTTTCAGGACTCCATTGAATTTTCAGTTTTCAATGTTGGACTCCTTGAATAGCCCTTCGTCCTGAAGCAACTTCAGATCTAGGGTAAACATCGCTTGTATATTATATAGAAAAGCTATTTTTTCGTCAATCCTTTATTTATGCACTTTATCAACATTTTTATCCACTTTTCAACAGTATAAAAATCTGTCCACAAATTGTGTATAAAATGTGGATAAGTGGAGTACCAGGCTGACCATAATTTTGAAAAAGCACAGAATTGCGTCATTTTGATGTGGAAAAACAGATGTTCACAAGTGTTTATCCACAGACTAAGTGGCATTGCCTTGCTATTCTATCCACAATCGTTTATAATTTATTCGTGATTTTATCGTTTAAGGAGCATCTCATGAACGATTTTGAGACGATTAGAAAAAACTGGGATGATATTCTGAAGAATATGAAGGAGGAGCACGACATCCTCCCTGTATCCTTTGATACATGGCTGAAACCGCTCAGACTGTTTGATTTTATCAACAGTCAGCTGCTGATTCTCGTACCAGAAGAAGGCTATATCAAGTATCTCGATAAGAAGTATTCCTTATTTTTAAAGGTAGCAGTCGAAGAAAAGACCAGCATTCCTGTCGAGATTCTTTTTATGGTGGAAAAAGATGCCCGCGACTATGTGAAGCGTCTTCAGGGTATCTCCAGCGAGAAAAAAGATCCGGAAGTGCTGTTTGCTGAAACGCTGAAGGAAGCAAATCTGAATAGTGAATACACCTTCGACACCTTCGTCGTTGGTTCGAGCAACAACCTGGCGCATGCAGCATCCCTCGCGGTCGCTGAATCACCAGGCGAGATCTATAACCCGCTCTATATCTATGGAGGCGCCGGTCTCGGAAAGACGCATCTGATGCATTCGATTGCACACTTTATATTAAGAAACAATCCGAACGCGAAGATCCGTTATGTCACCTCGGAAACCTTCATTAACGAGTTCGTCGATTCCATCCGAAACAAGAACAACATGTCGCCGGCTGACTTCCGTAACCGTTACCGTGAGCTTGATGTTCTGCTGATCGATGATATCCAGTTTATTATAGGTAAGGAAGGAACACAGGAAGAGTTCTTCCATACCTTTAATACCCTGTATGAAAATAAGAAGCAGATCGTCATCGCATCGGATAAACCACCGAAAGACATCGATAATCTCGAGGATCGACTCCGTTCACGATTCGAGGTCGGTCTGATCGTGGATATCCAGATGCCGGACTTCGAAACACGTATGGCTATCCTTCGTAAGAAGGAGGAGCTCATGAATGTAAACATTGACAACGAAATCATCAAGTACATCGCGACGAATATCAAGTCAAACATCCGTGAGCTCGAGGGCGCACTGACGAAAATCGTGGCCATGTCCCGCCTGAAGGGCCAGTCCATCGATCTCGCGCTCGCCGAGGATCTTCTGAAGGACCACATCACACCGGATGGTCCGAAGGAAGTGACCCCGGAGCTGATCATCACGACCGTTGCAGAACACTTCGGCATCACAAATCTCGAGATCGCTTCGCAGAAGAAAAGCAAAGAGATCGTTTACCCTAGACAGCTTGCGATGTACCTCTGCCGTACCATGACCGAGGCGCCGCTGAAAACCATCGGTGAGTACCTCGGCGGGCGCGATCATACGACGATTATGCATGGTATCGATAAGATATCCACAGAATTACGCACAAACGAACAATTGAAATCCACAATTGAGACCCTGAAGAAAAAAATCTCACCTTAAGCGTCTTATCGTGACATGATTTGTTCACAGTGTGTAAAGCAACTGTCAACCGAGTTATCAGATGCCGAAAATGACGTAATTATGCCGTGAAAATGACTTTTTCACATTTCCACAGCCCCTAATAATAGTACTAGCAATTAAAAGAATTAATTAAATATAAAGAGAGGCCGCCTCATGAAACTACAATTCAAGAAAACTGATCTGATCAACGCGATCAATATCGTATCCAAAGCTGTTCCGTCGAAAACCACGATGTCGATTCTCGAGTGTATCCTCGTCGATGCATCCAATGGAAAAATCGAACTCGTAGGTAACGATGCAGAATTCGGTATCCAGACAGTATGTAACGGTACGATCATCGAAGCTGGTAAGGTTGCACTGGAAGCGAAGATTTTCTCTGAGATCATCCGCCGTCTTCCGGAAGCATCCGGAATCGAAGTCACCATCGAGACAGATGAGCGTAACAATACCATCATCACCTGTGAGAATTCCGTATTTAAGATCGCCGGACGTGATGGCAATGAATTCACTGCACTTCCGAAGATCGATAAAAACCAGTCTGTGTCACTCTCCCAGTTCATGTTGCGCCAGATTATCTCACAGACGATCTTTTCCATCGCTGCCAATGACAGTAACAAAAAGATGACTGGTGAACTTTTCGAAGTAAATGGAGATGATTTCACCGTCACATCCCTCGATGGTCACCGTATTTCGATCCGTCGCATCAAGCTGAATCAGAATTATGATACAGCCAGGGCCATCGTTCCTGGTAAAGCACTGAACGAGCTCAGTAAGATTCTGTCCGGTGGAGTTTATGATGAAGTCATCGTCTATTTCTCCATGAATCACATCATGTTTGAGTTTAATGACACGCTCGTCGTTACGAGACTGATCGATGGTGATTACTTCCATGTAGCACAGATGCTGTCCGAGGATTATGAAACAAAGATCATCGTAAACCGTAAGAACTTCCTCGACTGTCTCGATCGTTCGACGATTTTCGTAAAGGATAACGACAAACAGCCACTGGTTCTGAAAATCGAGGAAAATGTGCTCGGCCTAAAGATCAAGACAGACCTCGGTACGATGGATGCAGAAATCGCCATCCGAAAAACCGGAAACGATCTCATGATCGGCTTCAATCCGAAGTATCTCGTGGATGCACTTCGTGCGATCGAGGATGAGGAGGTCACGATCTACATGTCGATTCCTCGTTCTCCGTGCTTCATCCGTGATGATAAGAAGACGTATAATTACATGATTCTGCCGGTAAATTTTAATACAGACGCATATTGAGTGAATGCATAATTATACATAAATCGGATTTATAATTATACATCTTTAAAAAGATGACACGATACTGATGTGCCTGCCACACAGACATCATAGAGATCTGACGCCCTGTGGGCGCTGCTCTCGCGTGCTATAGAATGATAATTGAAACACTGGAATTAAAGAATTACAGAAATTATGACCATCTGAAATTAGAGCTGAGTCCCGGAACGAATATTTTTTTCGGTGACAATGCGCAGGGAAAAACCAATGTACTCGAAGCCATTTTCCTGGCCTGTACATCAAAATCCTACCGGATCACCCATGACCGGGATCTGATCCAGTTCGGTCATGATGAAGCACATATCAAGATGGAGACCCGGAAACGCAAGGTTCCCTACCGTGTTGATATGCACTTGAAAAAAAATAAACCGAAGGGCATCGCCATCGATGAGATTCCGATCCGTCATGCCTCGGAACTCTTCGGTATCGCGAACGTCGTCTGCTTCAGCCCGGAGGATCTCAGTCTCATCAAGGATGGACCGGCGCTTCGGCGCCGCTTTATGGACCTTGAGCTCTGCCAGCTGGATAAGGTGTACCTGTATCATCTGGCTCGGTATAATCGAACACTCAATCAGCGGAACAAGCTGCTGAAGGACATGATCATGCATCCGGCCCTGGCCGATACCCTGCCGGTATGGAATGAACAGCTCTGCCTCTATGGCGAGCAGGTCATCACCATTCGGGAGAAGTTCATCCGGGAGCTTCAGAGTATCATCGGTCGCATCCATCACCAGCTGACCGGAGGTGTCGAGGAGCTCAGCATCAGCTACGATCAAAATGTCGCAGCGGAAAATTTCGCCACGGCGCTCGAGCGAAGCTGTGAACAGGAAAAACGCCAGCATCTGACACTGGTCGGACCACATCGTGATGATCTCTGCTTTACGATCGATGGGAAGGACATCCGAAAATTCGGATCGCAGGGTCAGCAGCGGACGGCGGCGCTGGCGCTGAAGCTGAGTGAGATCGAGCTCGTGCGGCAGCGCATCGAAGATCATCCGATTCTGCTGCTCGATGATGTACTGTCGGAGCTGGATTCGAAGAGACAGAATTATCTCCTCGATCTTCTCTCGGATACGCAGAACATCATCACCTGTACCGGACTCGATGAGTTCGTCAATCATCGTTTTCATATCGATGAGCTCTTCCATGTGGTTGATGGAACGGCGACGAAAATTGAAAACCGGAAGACGCTGTACAGCACGTCAGAAAAATAAAATGTGTGTATGCATACCTTTCCGTGGCTTGTATCACGACAGGATAGTAAAAATTGCAGTTTCCTGCTGTTCCAGGCGGGTAGTCAAAGGAGAAAGCTTCAATGGCAATAGAAAAAAATGAAAATGAAGATCTGCAGCGTGAAGAGGAGCTCATGAAGGGCTCGCCTGATTATAGCGCAGATCAGATTCAGATTCTGGAAGGACTCGAAGCAGTTCGGAAGAGACCTGGCATGTATATCGGCAGCACCTCCATCCGTGGTCTCCATCATCTCGTCTATGAGATCGTGGACAACTCCGTTGATGAGGCGCTGGCGGGTTTCTGCGACAGCATCACGGTCACCATCGAGAAGGATAATTCCATCACTGTACAGGATGACGGTCGAGGCATTCCGGTCGACATTCAGAAGAAGGCTGGTAAGCCGGCACTCGAGGTCGTCTTCACCGTCCTGCATGCAGGTGGTAAGTTCGGTGGCTCTGGATATAAGGTATCCGGTGGTCTCCATGGCGTCGGCGCGTCCGTCGTCAATGCTCTCTCAAGCTGGCTCGAGGTTTCTGTCTACAAGGGCGGAAAGATCTACAACATGAAGTTCGAGCGCGGTAAGGTGGTACAGCCGATGACCGTCATCGGTGAGTGCGATGAGCGTCAGCATGGAACGAAGGTTCACTTCCTTCCGGATCCGGAAATCTTTGAAGAGACCGTATATGATTACGATACCCTGAAGGTTCGTCTCCGTGAGACGGCCTTCCTCACGAAGGCGCTGAAAATCACGCTGACCGATGTGCGTGATGGCAAGGAGCAGGAAAAGACCTTCCACTACGAGGGTGGTATCAAGGAGTTCGTACAGTATCTCAACAAGGGTAAGGAGCCACTGTATCCGGACGTCATCTACTGTGAGGGCGAGCGGGATCATGTGTTCGTTGAGGTCGCGATGCAGCACAACGACTCCTATACCGAGAATACCTATACCTTCGTCAATAACATCAATACCCCGGAGGGTGGAACCCACCTCACCGGTTTTAAAAACGCGATCACGAAGACCTTTAATGATTATGCCCGCAGTAATAAGCTCCTGAAGGAATCGGAGCCGAATCTGAGTGGTGATGATATCCGTGAGGGTCTCACGACCGTGATTTCGGTAAAAATCGAGGATCCGCAGTTCGAAGGACAGACCAAGCAGAAGCTCGGAAACTCCGAGGCGCAGACCGCGGTTCAGAACATCGTCGGTGAGCAGCTCACCTACTATCTCGAGCAGAACCCGAGCGTGGCGCGTGCCATCTGTGAGAAGTCTGTACTCGCCCAGCGTGCGCGTGCAGCGGCACGTCGGGCCCGTGATCTTACGAGAAGAAAGTCGGCGCTCGATGGTGTCGGTCTTCCGGGCAAGCTTGTCGACTGTAACTCGAAGGATCCGAATGAGTGTGAGATCTTCATCGTCGAGGGAGATTCTGCACTGGGACCTGCGAAGGATGGACGAAATGTACATACCCAGGCGGTGCTGCCACTGCGTGGTAAGGTACTGAATGTGCAGAAGGCGCGCCTCGATCGTGTATATGCGAACGAGGAAATCAAGGGGATGATCACCGCCTTCGGTACCGGCATCAACGAAGACTTCGATATCTCGAAGCTTCGCTATAACAAGATCATCATCATGACGGATGCCGATGTCGATGGTGCACATATCGCGACCCTCATGCTGACCTTTATTTACAACTTCATGCCGGAGCTGATCAAGCAGGGGCATGTATACCTGGCACAGCCACCACTTTTTAATATCACGAAGAACAAGAAGCACTACTATGCTTACTCCGACGAGGAGTACCAGGATATCCTGAAGCAGATCGGTGCCGAGGGTACAGATGTATCCCGCTTCAAGGGACTCGGTGAGATGGATACAGAGGAGCTCGCAGAGACCACCATGGATCCGGAAACCAGAACGCTTCTTCGTGTGAATATGAATGATGATGATCGTGCAGATCTCGACGTCACATTCACCACGCTGATGGGCGATCAGGTCGAACCAAGACGTGAATTCATCGAAGAGAACGCGAAGTATGTCACGAATCTCGATGTCTGATATTAGTGAATTCGGAGGATAAAATTTTGGAACCAAATGTTTTTGATAAGGTCCAGGATGTAGATCTCAAGAAGACCATGGAAAACTCGTATATCGATTATGCGATGAGTGTCATCGTATCGAGAGCGATTCCGGATGTCCGGGATGGTCTGAAACCGGTTCAGCGCCGTGTACTCTATTCACTGCAGTCACTCGGTGTAACCCCGGATAAGAAAACGAAGAAGTGTGCCACCATCGTCGGTGAGTGTATGGGTAAATTCCATCCGCATGGTGACTCCTCGATTTATGGTGCCCTGGTTTATATGGGGCAGAGCTGGTCGATGCGCCATGTACTGGTCGATAAGCAGGGAAACTTCGGTTCGGATGATGGTGACTCTCCTGCCGCTATGCGTTATACCGAGGCGAAGATGTCGAAGCTTGCCGGTGAGATGCTCGCCGGCATCAATAAGGACACCGTTGACTTCATGCCGAACTTCTCCAACGAGTACGACGAGCCGACGGTGCTGCCGGCGAAGTTCCCAAATCTGATCGTGAACGGTGCCACCGGTATCGCGGTCGGCATGGCGACGAACATCCCGCCACATAATCTCCGGGAGGTCATCCGTGCGGTGGACCTCATCATTGACAATCGCATAAAGGATCAGGAAACGACCCTGGAGGATATCATGAAGGTGATCCCGGGGCCTGATTTTCCAACCGGTGGGATCATCCTCGGCCATAAGGGCATCGAGGAGGCCTACCGTACAGGTCGTGGCAAAATCAAGCTTCGTGCCGTATGTGAGATCGAGCCGATGCAGAACGGAAAGCATCGCATCGTGGTGAAGGAGCTTCCATACCTCGTCTACCGCTCGAGGGTTATCGAAAATATCGCAAATCTGGTCAAGGATAAGAAAATCGACGGCATCACGTATATCAACGACGCCTCCGGTAAGGGCTCCACAGCGAAGATCAACATCGAGCTTCGGAAGGATGTAAACCCGAATGTCATCCTGAACCAGCTTTATAAGCATACCCAGCTCCAGACCACCTTCGGTGTCATCATGCTCTGCATCGTGAACGGCGAGCCGAAGATCCTGAACCTCCAGCAGGTTCTCGACGAGTATCTGAAGCATCAGGTCAATGTCTTCACCAGACGTACGAAATATGATCTGAATAAGGCGCAGGAGCGTGCGCATATCTTAGAGGCACTCCTCGTCGCCGTCGATCATATCGATGAGATCGTGCATACCATTCGTGCGGCTGCAAACACGGAGCAGGCGAAGCTGGATCTCTCCGCGAAGTTCGGCTTCGATGAAGGACAGGCACAGGCCATCGTAGACATGCGTCTGCGTGCCCTGACCGGTCTCGAGCGCGACAAGCTGAAGGATGAGTACGACGAACTCGAAAAGAAAATTGCATACTACAACGAGATTCTCGGTGATCCGAAGAAGATGCTCGGTGTAATCAAGAGTGAGATCGATGTCATCGCAGACAAGTATGCAGATGATCGTCTCACGAAGTTCGGCTATGACGATTCCATCGAGGATGAGGATCTGATTCCGGATGATGATATCGTGATCGCGGCGACCAGACTCGGTTATGTGAAGCGTATGTCACCGGAGAACTTCAAGCAGCAGAACCGTGGCGGTAAGGGAATCAGGGGCATGCAGACCATCAATGATGACATCATCGAGGATCTGTTCATGGCGACGAATCACCACTACATCATGTTCTTTACAAACACCGGACGCTGCTTCCGCATCAAGGCGTATAATATCCCGGAGGCATCCCGTACCTCCCGTGGTACGGCACTCGTGAATCTCCTGCAGCTTGGATCGGATGAGCATGTCACTGCCAGCTTCGCACTGACGGATGATTATCCATCCTCTGATCAGTATCTCCTGCTTGCGACGAAGAACGGTATGGTGAAGAAGACCCCGATTGCGGATTATGCCAATATCCGTAAGACCGGTCTCATCGCGATGACGCTGCGGGACGATGACCAGCTCATCGAAGCGAAGCTGATCGATGCAGGTGAAGATGTCATGATCGGTACCCGGAATGGTATGGCAATCCGCTTTAACGAGTCGGATGTTCGTGTGACCGGTCGAAGCTCGATGGGTGTACGCGGTATCAGCCTCGATGCAGATGATGAAGTCATCGGCATGCAGAAGCTCAGCCAGGGTGACTATGTTCTGGTCGTATCTGAAAAGGGTATGGGCAAGCTGACCCATGCCGATGAGTTCAAGGCTCAGAAACGTGGCGGTAAGGGTCTGCACTGCTATCGCATCACCGAGAAGACCGGTAAGCTCGTCGGCTTCAAGCTGACCTCGAAGGAACGAGAAATCATGCTGATCACGAATGAAGGCGTTATCATCCGTATGTCGCTGAAGGACGCGAAGGATATCGGGCGTAATACCTCCGGTGTGAAGTTTATGAACATCGATCCGGAATCCGATACCGTGATCGCATCGATCGCGAAGGTACGTGAATCGACGACCGAGGCCTATGAGGCAGAGCTCGCGGAGACCGAAACGGTTCCAGAGGATACGGAAGACGCTGGAGAGGATAACTGAAGCCATCTTACCAGAGGGAGCACATCTATATGATGTGCTCCCTCTCTTCTATCTCTACAAGCTCTCGTTCAGGTAGCATGACAGCCGCAAAATGGCGAATTTCCGTCGAAAATAAAGGTAAAAAGCGGGTTGACATCATGTGAATTTATTGGTAATATAGCTAGGCATCCTTAAAAGGGTGCTTTTATTAACCGTTTTCCCGGTTTGAGATGATTCATCTCCCTTGGCAGGGATCGAGGTTAATTCGGAGTAGTACTCAAGAGGCCGAAGAGGCGCCCCTGCTAAGGGTGTAGGTCGGATAAAACCGGCGCGAGGGTTCAAATCCCTCCTACTCCGCTGAGGATTTTCTTCTGACAGAAAAATATCTGAAGGATATGAAAATTCTTGTTGACAGAGATAACGCTCTATGATAGAATGTTTTCTCGTCACCAGAAAACAGAGATTCAGATGAAGCACTTCGCTTCCAGATGAATCAAAAAATTCTAAAAAAGTGCTTGACAAGCAAGAAACAGTTTGATAGAATATGCAAGCTGTCGCAAAGAGGGCACAACGAACCTTGAAAATCAAAGATCGATTAATACACAGACCCTGAAGATTCTAAAGAATTTTCAGAGACCAGCA